>JAICEJ010000043.1 GCA_025924215.1 Candidatus Binatia bacterium | reverse complement strand
ACGTTCCAATCGTTCAACTCGTTAGATCGCCACGCGCAGAGTCTTTGGATCTTTGGGCGGGCACAATCTAATAGGGAGCGGTAACGAGTGAAACATATGACATCAGGAGAACCTTTAATCGAGAAGGTGCGCTCGTATCGAACAACGATCAGTCTGTATGTAACGGTGGTCGCGCTTGCAGTGGCTTTGCCTCTGCAAGCACAGACGTCCAGGAACTTCTACGAGGGCAAGGCCATCACATTTCTGGTCGGCTCTTCGGCGGGCGGTGGTACCGTCTGACCGCGCGCGTGATCGCTCGGCATATCGAACGTTACATTCCTGGCAAACCTCGCATCGACGTCGCCAACAAGCCGGGAGCGGGCGGCATGATCGCCGCCAATGAGCTCTATAACTTGAGAAAGCCCGATGGCCTGAGCATTAGCACGCTCAATACCGGGAGCCTGTTCGCTACCGCAACCGGCAATGAAGCGATCAAATTCGATTTGCAAAAGTTTATCTGGGTCGGCCAGGCATTCGACGACGCGCAGGTGCTCGATCTCGAAACTTCGACGCCGTATACGAGTTTTGATGCGATTCGGAAGGTCAATCGCGCAGGAAAACAGCCCAAGATGGGCGCCCAAGCGCTCGATCACACCAGCAACGTCGTGGTCAAGATCGCCGAACAAATTTTTGGTCTTGACCTCCAAGTCATCCCGGGATATCCGGGCACGCCGCAGATACTGCTTGATATCGAACGCGGCGCCCTTGACGGCCGTGCCCAGGGAATCGGTTCTCTGATGGCGACCCGATGCGATTGGATCAAAAATGGCTACATCAAAATTTTGACGACTTCGAAGAAGCGCCGCGATCCGCGCATTCCGGATATAGCGACGATGGAGGAGCTAGCGCCGGCGGGCAGCAAAGGCTTGTTGCAGGCATTGTACGCCGGGCAGAATCCGCGCGCTCCGTGGTCTTGCCGCCAGGAGTGCCCGCTGATCGGGTAAATCTGTTGCCTCCATGACCCAAGACGAACATTTTCTAAAGGAATCTGAAAGTTGAGTTTGGAAGTAGATTTGATCCGCGGCTAGGACATGAACCGCGAAATCGAAGGCACACTGGGCGATAAACGGCTGATGGATCTATATCGGACGATAGCAACGGCGAAGTAGCAGCGGCAGCCTCTGCGGCCCGATCTCACCTTTTATTTTCTGCCGAACTCTGAGCCTGATATTCGCTGTTCGTATCTTAACCTTGCCTGATTGTTTTTAGATGTTATCCATTGCTTTCCTCATCGATTTCGGCAGCACCTTCACCAAAGTCGTTGCCGTTGACCTCGATAAATCTCTCGTGGTCGGTAGGAGCCAGGCTCCCACCACCATCCACACCGATGTGCGTGAGGGATTGCTCCAGGCGCTCTCCGTACTCCACGAACGCCACTCACTATTCGCCCATCCACCCGAGAATCTAGACGTCTTGAGCGGGCACCTAGCTCTTGCTTCGAGCAGCGCCGCGGGCGGCTTGCGTATGGCGGTGATCGGTCTCGTACCCGGTTTGACGCTCCTTGCGGCCAGCCAGGCAGCCCTGGGAGCCGGCGCCAAAGTTGTCGGCGCTTTTGCGTTTAAGCTAGCCAGCAAAGCGATCGACGAAATCGTCCGGTTACGGGTCGATATGCTGCTTCTTACCGGCGGCACCGACCGCGGTGATAGTGCAACGATTCTGCACAACGCCTGCCTGCTTGCGAACTCTTCGGTATCCGTGCCGATCATCGTCGCCGGAAACCAAGCAGTCCGGCCACAAGTGTGCGAGATTCTACAAGCCGGCGGCAAAGAAGTTCGTCTAACCGATAATGTGATGCCGAGCTCCGGAGTAATTGCAGTAGATTCCACGCGCGATGAGATACGCAAACTGTTCATCGAGCGAATAACGCATGCGCGGGGCATGTCGGCGATCACTGAACTCGTTTCAGTTGTGCTGCCGACGCCGATGGCGGTGCTCAACGGGGTGAGGCTCGGCGCCGTTGGCACCGATCAAGAAGAAGGCTGGGGCGAGATGCTCGTGGTTGACGTAGGTGGCGCGACCACGGATGTGCACTCGATCGGCTACGGCTATCCCGCCGGCGAAAATGTCATAACCCAAGGACTCCCGGAGCCGTACGCCAAGAGAACCGTGGAAGGGGATCTGGGCATTCGTTTTAACGCCGCCACTATTCTGGAGCAGGTCGGTCCGGATCGCTTTGATGCGGAATGGCGCTCGATGTTTCCTCAGTTGCAAGTCTCGCGCGATGAGATCGGGCGCTACATCAACGAGATTAGCGAAAAAACTGCTCGTATCCCCGAGGAAAATTGGCACACGATTGCCGACGTCGTATTGGCGCGCCTCGCCGTAGATATTGCTGTGGAGCGTCATGTGGGCAAACGAGAAAGGATTGTGACTTCCGCGGGTCAGGCCTGGGTCCACTACGGCAAAGATTTACGCAATACGCCACGGCTCATCGCAACTGGCGGCGTATTCGTACACAACCCTTATGGTTCAATGATCGTGCGCGGTTCCGGCAAACGGCAGCTTGATGCGACAGTCCTCCGTCCGGAGCGCCCGCAGGTCTATTTGGATAACTCCTATATTCTCTATGCGGTTGGGTTGCTTGGTGAGAATAGCCCCGACCTGGCGGTCCGGCTCTTTAAGACGTCTATGACTCTACTCGCAAACAAATGAGGTTATTGTTCAGCAGGTACGAAGGGCACAACGTCAACTTGGGCAGATCCGTATTCGTAAAGTTTCGATCGAATCTGGTGGGTTCGATGACAGTGGGTATTTGCGTGATCCTGTATCGGTAAACAGGTGCGCAGGATGATCTTAATTCACACCGGAAACTACATTCCCATTCGGTGGCCGCTTATCTTTGGTTGGCCGTTCAAAAAAAGCATCTTCGCGATGCACATAACCGCGAATTGCCTTGCCTTCGAAAATCGCCTGTACCTGAAGATAATCTCCTCTGGCGCTGACTACCTTTATCCGTGTCGACGGTTCGAGCGTAGCTATAATCTTGGCGTCTGCCCGAGGGCTACCGCGGACAAACGATGATTGTCCAACAACTTCAAAGGTTCCCAAACGCGAATCTCTCTTCTTGGGCGAGTTTTCTTGCGGCTGAGGTTGCTCGGAGTTGGGTGCCGAGGACGGTGCAGCATGATCTTTCGGAAGATCCTCCGGCTTCGCGCGCACCGCGGTTACGCCTTCGCGCAGTGCCAAAGAAAGCTCTGACTCGCTGGTTCGTAACCTCACTGGACGATTTTGATAGTCATCAAGCGTTGCCGCCGGATGATTGTCGGTGGCCGCCACTTGCCCGAGATACCCTTTAATCTGCTGAGAATACAACCCTCCGCCGGCACCGCCAAGGGCAAGCAAAGCCAGGACTAAGCCAATGGGTACCCATGCTAAACTTTTGCGCCGGGGCGGTTGCATAACAGCGGTAGGACCGGACGATGTAGTAGGGGTGGTTTGAAAGGCGGAATGGCGTATGTCCGGTGCCGTGAAAGCAGCGCCACGATTTGGCTCGGGACGGTTTGCTAATCCAAGGTCGCGGGCAACCTCTTGAACTATTTCGGTCGTGACTGTTTTCTTGCCGTCGGCATAGGCAAGAAGTAGTGCGTTATCGCAGATAATGTTAATCAATCGAGGAATACCGCCAGAAAACAAGCTGATATCCGCAAGTACCTCCGCATCGAATAAATCTTTACCGCGAAATCCTGCGCCACGAACTCTGAAGGTAATATAACGACTGACCTCGTCATTGGTGAGAGAAGTAAGACGGCTGTGAATGACGATGCGTTGCTTGAGGTGGTGCAGTTTCGGGTGGTTCAGTCGGATTTGAAGCTCAGGTTGGCCGGTCAATACGATCTGTAGTAATTTTTCGCCGCCATATTGAAAGTTTGAAAGAAAACGAATCGATTCGAATGTCTCATCGCTCAAGTTCTGCGCTTCATCGATTAGTAGCGCAACGATGTGGCGCCTGCGAAACTGTGCGATCAAGTAGTGGCGCAGCTGCTCGATGCTCGAAACCCGGTCCTGCGGATCGCTCACCAGGCCCAGGCCACGGGAAACTAGCTGGATCAGCTCGGTTGAATTGAGTTGATCGTAAGAGATGAAGATAACCTGAATGGTCGAGCCCAAATCACGAATGATCTTATCGAGCAGGGTGGTCTTTCCTGTGCCGACGTCGCCGGTCAGCAGGATTAAACCTTTTCTCCATTCAATACCGTAACGCAGATTGGCAAAGGCCTCGCGATACAATTCGTTATCGTAAAATATTCGTGAATCCGGCGTGGCACTAAACGGTGGCGCTAGGAAGCCAAAGTGTTCGTTGTACATAAAAGGCCGATGTCAGTCCGGTACGGTGACTTAAGACCTAGCGCTCAGAACCTTATATTGATAGTCGGAACTGCGTTAACATCTTCCAGCGATCTGTGTCGCCGATCGACAAGCGAATACTCTCTTCGTCGACCTGGAGTTTAAATATCATTTTATAATCTCCGCGCAATCGGCGCGTAATAAAACAGAAAGACATTGTTCGCACACTGTTGCGACGGTTGTCAAGAATGTTTTTGGCCGCCTTCGCCTGGAGATTTGAAAGCGTGGGGTGCATGGCAGGTGCAGTAGGCCCACGATTCAGACGCTTCAACGTCTACCCTGACTCACTTCTAACAACCGAGCATCCCGCGGCTATGGGTCATGAGATAAAGAACCAATAGGGTAAGCCAGGGCAATTACCAGCGCAAACACAGTGGCCTTTTCAAGCCGATTCCGCGCATTCGAGTATTGTGCCGATTTATGTCTTGGCGTCGGCTAGAAGATATTGAGGCAACCAGTCGTCGAGAGGTGCTTCGTGTTTTGTGGTTTGAACCTTGGGGATGTGACAGCACTGAGCGAATGGCGAGAAGGCTGGCTGCCGAAGAATCCCCGGCAGCCCGCAAGCTAATAGCCTGAAATTACCTGATTTGCTTGAGTTTCGATTGCCGGCTTTGGAGTGAATGGTAGCCACCGGTTTATGAAGCCGATGTGGATGGGATGCTTAGCGTCTTCGCGATTCCTCAATCCATTTATCTCGAGACGGTGCAACACAAGGTTATTCGAGACGGGTCTAACTGTGACGACCACTGGAAAACCATCCCGTACAATCCGCTCAGCGAAATCCTCGGCTTCTCTGCGGGACAGAAACGATGCCACGATTAGACGGAAAGAACCGTCTTGCTGCTGACGCAACAATGTTTCCTCATTCAGCGCAGGTAGTAGAAGGTCCTGTCCGGCATTAATCCAGTTTAGATTGGCAATCTCCGGGTTGAACTCTTTAATAAGGTCAATACCCAGTATCGCGCTCCTGCTGCCATATGCGTCAGTGGCGATTTGAAAAACCGTCGAGCCGTTTTGAATCGTTAGCCGATGATCATTCGATTTGGCAGTAATTTCGGCGGTTTGCTGTCGCGTATCGGCTATTTTCACATTCATCCTTTTAGGCGGGTTGGCATTTTGGCCGGTTACCAGTAAAGCCCACTCGGCTAAATTTTTCTGATATCCGTTTAGAGACTCACTAGCGCCTGTGAAAAACTTTCCAGGATCGGTGAGGGAAGCAAATCCGAGTAGGATGACGATCGCTAACGAAGCGGCGGCAGCGGCTGCGAACGCACCTATCGGCTTGCGCTTGGAGATCGGAACTGTCGTTTCGCTCGAGAGTATTTCGGCACCCTCGGCCGGTTCTGCAACGTCTCGGGCACGGGCGCTTTGGTTAGGGGTAAGCTGGTTGGTTTGGTCATGGATAAGCTGGTTGTCCGGCGCGATCCGTAGATCTCGAACCACTTCGCCGATAACTTCTGGAGAAACATATTTCTCCGAGCCAGCAAACGCTATTACTAAAGCATTATCACAAATAACATTGATTAGCCGTGGAATGCCCCTTGAATAGAAGGCAATTTTCTCAACGGCGTCACTGTGGAATAACTCAGGATTGTCACAGCCGGCCACCCGGATCCGAAAATTGATGTAAGAACCTACCTCGTCATCTCTCAACCGAGCGAGTTCCGATCGAATCGCGATTCGCTGTTTGAGCTGCCTCAGGTGTGGCTGATCGAGTTTGGCCTGAAGTTCAGGTTGACCCATTAGGACGATCTGAAGAAGCTTTTGGCGATCTGTTTCGAGATTCGAGAGAAGCCGCAATCCCTCCAACGATTCGTCGCTCAAATTTTGAACTTCATCTATGAGCATACAAACGGTTCGGCCATGCTCAAGTTGTTCGATCAGATAGTCGTTTAGTCCCTCTATCATGCTAAGCCGGTCTTTTCCTGCCGTTGATAAGCCGAGCTCTCGCGAAATTACCCGGAGCAGCTCATTGAAAGTAACATCAGTATTGAAAACCAGCACCGTCTGGATCGTCTTGTCTAAGCTGAGCATCAGCTTACGTAACAGAGTTGTTTTTCCGGTTCCTACCTCGCCGGTCACCGCGATGAACCCCTTTTTTGCTTCGATACCGTAGCGGAGGTTTGCATATGCCTCCAGATAAACGGAGTTGGCGTAAAAAAATCGTGGATCAGGAGTTATGCTGAAGGGCGATTCGCGAAATCCAAAGTGCTGTTCGTACATGCCGTTAGCTATAGGGTGATTAGCGGATGACCGATGCTTCTGGTTAAAATCTCCTAACGGAACAGCTCAGCTCGGCCTCTACTGGGGCCTAGGTCAATCAGGACCGCTGAACCAGAATACAAACCAGGCATCGGCCCGCACTGAGCACCAGAACGACTCCGATGTACGAACCGGGTTGCAGTCTCTTTGTTGCGGTCCAGAGACACTGAGCAACTTTAGAGAGGGTGCAACCTTTGTGCCTGCTTCGCAGCGCTCTATTGTTAGTATTTCGAGCAGCAGGCACTAATACTGCCGCTATCAAGCGGCAATCTCGCCTGCTCACGCTGGGAGAAGGGATTTATCGGGTTTATACGTCGATAAGCTCGAACAAACAGAGGCCACACGGAGATAAGGCTACGGCAGCCGTCAATACTAGAGCAAGTCCGCCGTGATTATTGTGGCAAGTCATTGGCGCATTGGGTTTTCGCATTATTTTGGGTTTGTACGGTCTGTTTTCTATAGCCGGGAAGTAGCTAATAGTGTAGATAGAAGCTATTCTAGCCGGGATGCGATCACGAAAGGATAAGCATGGCCGCACGTTACCGTAACCATCTGATTCTTGTAAAAGCTGACTTTGACTCTGAGTCGCGCTTCTGGAACGTAAGAGCGCATATCCAATTCAACCAACACATAACCTTTCGTGACGTTCTCATCACCGGTCCGAAGGACACGTTCAAAACCCAGAAGCGCGCCGAAACCCACATCATCCAAGAAGCAAAAAAATGGGTTGACAATAGACTGCGCGAGAATGCCGGTAAGACTAAGACTGCTGATACAGGCGTTGAGACGTGACTGATCCTTGCTCTGGCTTGTTAGCCCAATTGCGCATCATTGATATTGCAGGAAATGAGATCTCATTGTTAACGTTAGTTGCATGAACGTGATCTACTAAGATCCCTCGACCCTTGAAACAAGAATGTCACTAAGTGGAGGCTACCAATTGCTTCCTAGCACTCCTCCATGACTTCCCAACCGTGGCATACTATAAGCGAGCGATTTACCCGTGAACGAAATACTCTGTGACCACTGTGAAGGGCCCCTGACGGGCAACGCTTATCGCGTACTAAGCGAAGAGGATGGCGTAAGGTTACTCGACATGGTGGTATGCCATGCTTGTTATTTGGAAGCGCGAAGGATCGGACTCGAGACCGCCGAACTCGGCTCGATGGTACAGCAGCTACCCGGGCGTAGCTAGAACGATCCCGCGCGTTGGATTATTCCGGAAACTTTGTGCTCACCCCCAAGGTGTCGGCGATTTTGCTCCCAAGGCAATCCGCTGCCTTCTGGCTCTAAACACGCAATCGCCGATCGTAAGCCAATTTATAGTCAAATACCGCGATTTCGCCGTTTAATCTTGGCGCGATACAAGATAGCCGTGTGTTCCCGCTGCTATGGGTGCGGGTGTCGATTAACAGCTAAATTATTACAAGAAAGTCGGACGGCCGATCTCGAATCACGCTACCTGTTATAATACGGGAATGTAAAAGAGTAGACACACGACAGGAACGGGAGATGTTTAGGAAAGCGATTTCAAATAGGTAACGACAGCTTCAGCGTCGGATCGCGTTAATCGAAACTTGGGCATAGGGGCTTTGGGGACTCTCCCGTCCGGTGTAATTCCTTCCGTTAATAATTTGATACCATCTTGAATCGTATAGCCGGGTAGCCCGGCTATCGCCGGAGCCTTATACGCCCAATCGATCCTAAAGTTGGGCGGCGCTGAAACCGGAACCGGGCCGCCCTGTAAGTATCGGGTTTCAAGCAACTCGCCCGTATGATTACGAGGCGTGTGACACTGAACGCACATCGCCACCCTCTCGACGAGGTATTTTCCGCGGGAGATTCCATCCTCGATGTTGCCGACCTTATCGTTGCGGTCAGCGGCGGTTGCCAGCCACCAAGTCATCAAGCTAAACACTAAACTTAGAAGTACTTTCGTCACCTACCCTCCTTATATGAACTAAGCGAGCAACGTGCATGCCACTGGTACCTATAAACGAGCATAGAACCACCGCGCAGGGGTGATTCGTTTGATGCGAATACGTCGATTCCATACATGATAAGGACTGCCCCGCCTTCTCAGTATTAAGATCATTGGGACGATCAATCATTCTAAACAATACACCTCACCACGTGTTGAGCTGCATGGTACATCGATTGCGCTATTTGCTCTTGCTATAATTAGACAACTCAGTTTTAGCAAGCATCGTTCATCGGCTTCGCAACGCCATCGATTGAAAGGATCGAACATGCGCGCAATGGTTCTGCCACGGTTCGGGGGATCGAATCTATTTGAAATGCACGAATTAGAGCGTCCTGAACCTGGGTGTGGCGAAGTTCTTGTTCGTGTTGTAGCTTCGGCGGTCAATCCCATTGACGCAAAGCTGCGAGTGGATGGTGGTTGGGCCAAATTAGATCCGCCCGTGATTCTAGGGTATGACGTTGCCGGGATCGTGGAAGAGGTTGGCCCTGGCATAAGCGATTTCAAAATAGGCGACGAGGTCTACTACACTCCGGAAATCTTTGGCAACCCACATGGGAGTTACGCCGATTACAATGTCGCAGCCGCTGCGATTGTCGCGCATAAACCGACCGGTCTGTCATTTGTCGAAGCCAGTGCGATTCCGCTTGCCGGGGGTACGGCTTGGGAGGCGGTAGTGCGCAGGTTAGCGGTTCGGCCCGGCGAAACCATTCTGATTCATGGCGGCGCAGGAGGGGTCGGTTCGTTTGCAGTTCAATTTGCCAAAGCCGCAGGGGCGAGAGTTCTGGCTAGCGCGAGCGCTGATAATCAAAACTTTCTAAGACAGCTGGGCGCCGATGTGACCATTGATTATCGCAAAGATGATGCGGCCGAGATCACGCTTCGGGAAACCTATGGCTATGGCGCGGATGCCGCGTTCGACATCGAAGGAATCGATATAGTAGCCCGTTGTTTGCCTGCGGTCCGACCGTTTGGTCGGGTCGCCTGTGTCTTGCCGCCGCAAGGTGATCTGTCTCCGCTCTATCAGAAAAACATCACGTTGCACGGCACCTTTCTGACGCGGGAGCGCCGGCGCTTGGAGGAGATGCGGCCGCTATTTGAAAGAAAGCAGGTTCGTGCCGTCATCGACACGGTGCTTCCTCTGCAGGATGTCGGTAAGGCCCATGACCGCCTCGATTCACATCACGGAAGAGGAAAGATCGTTTTGCAGGTCGAAAGCGACCGTTAATCCGTAATCGCAATTCCGAACAGCAAAGGTGTCCAAAGGAGAGGCTCGCATCTGCCGTTGCAAATGCGTTTGACCGACATCCTATGCGAATTCAATTTAGGGGAAAACTTCGAAAGTTGCTGGTAGGCGGGGTGCTTGCCGCTATACTGGCGGGGGCTTTTGCTGAACGCGGCCGAGCAGCTACCACTTCGCCCCCTGTGGCAGAGACAGACTCTGCTACTACCGTGCCGATCCCGGCAGCGATTCCATTGCCTGAAGTAGCCAGTGAGGCCGAGGCAGCGTTGGCGCGAGTGCGTGAACGGCTAGCCGAGGCTCCTGATAGCCGAACGATGCCGGCAGTGGTGCAGCAGTTTCCGCTATTGACTCGTGAGATCGATGCGCGTCTTCGTCAGACCCGCAGGATCTTGGCGCAGCGACCGTCGATCCAGACGCTTAGCCACCTGGAGTCGGAATGGCGACCGCTGCGGCGCAATCTCGCCGCGTGGAACCGGCAATTAACCGGCTATCTAAGCCGGCTCGAAAGTGAGATAGCCGAACTCGACGAACTTGGTAAAGTTTGGCGAGAAACTCTCGAGGCGGCTAAGCTCGCAAACGTTCCCCCGGAAGTTCTCGATCGAATTCAGGCGGTTCTCGCTGAAACTGAAAAGGCGCGCAAAGAGATTGAGGGTTACAGCGGACGCGCCTTGAGCTTGCAAAATCGCCTGGCTGCTCAAGATGGTCGCATCGCCGATGCCTTAGCTTTAATCGCAAAGGCAAGCGAAAATGCGCTGGATCGTCTTTTTACGCCGGACAGCGAACCGATTTGGAGCATCGAACTAGGTTTGGACAGCACCCACGAGCTTCGGACGGAGAGTAGCACTTCGATTGCGACCCAATGGCACGCATTGAGCGCCTATGCGGCGCGCCAGACACCGTCCTTCCTGATTCATGCCGGAATCTTTATCGGTATAGCCGCGGGCTTTCTATGGTTGCGCCGACGAGTCGAGCCGCGGCTAGAAGATGTCGGGATAGGGTGCTCAGCCATTGTCTGTGAAACACCGATTGCCGCCGCTTTTCTCCTCTCAATGTTTTTCAGCCGCTGGATCTATCCGCAGGCGCCGCGTTTGTTCTGGGCGTGTCTCGGGACACTGGCTCTGATCCCCACCGCAATTATTTTGCGCAGGCTTATCGCACGCGATCTTTATCCGGCGCTGTACGGTCTAGCGACGTTTTATGTTGTCGATCAGGTCCGCGCGATTCTTGTTGCCGAAGAACTTGCGGCTCGCCTGCTTTTGCTCGGCGAAACGTTTGGCTTGATGGCGTTTCTGGTTTGGCTGCTTCGCTCTGTCGATCGGCTGGGTATTCAGAACACCAGCTTTGGCCGACTGAGCAAGATCGTCAAGATCGCGGCGAGTTTGGCTTTGATAATGGCCGCGGCGGCTTTCATCGCCAACGTCGCCGGATATATAACGCTCGCTAGCCTTCTCGGCAATGCGCTTCTAAGCAGCGGCTACTTTGCGCTGATTCTTTATGCCGTTGTCGAGTTGATAGATAGCCTGGTGATGATCGCCTTCAGTCTGCGACCGCTCCGAATGCTCCGTATCATCTCCAAGCAGGGCGCACTGCTTCGCCTTCGAATTTATCGGATTCTACAATGGACGGCGGTCCTTCTGTGGGTTCTTCACATTCTCAGTCGCCTGTTGTTACGCGACCGTTTGTTCAGCGCGATCAGCGACTTTATGACCGAACAGTTGGTTGTCGGCTCGCTGCGAATTTCGCTGAGCGACATAGTTGTTTTTGGCGCCACGGTTTGGGTAGCTCTTCTGGTCTCGCGCTTCGTTCGTTTTGTTCTTGATGAAGAGGTCTTTCCACGAGTTCATCTGACTCGCGGTTTGCCTTACGCGATCTCCACTATGATCAACTATGCCATTGTGCTGGTTGGATTTTTCGCAGCGGTAGCGGCCTTAGGCGTGGATATGACGAAAGTTACGATACTTGCCGGCGCTTTCAGCGTCGGTGTCGGCTTTGGTTTGCAGAACATCTTCAATAATTTCGTCTCGGGTCTCATTCTGTTGTTTGAGCGGCCCATTAACGTTGGCGATATCGTGCAGATCGATGACGCCTCGGGGGTGGTTCAAAGAATTGGTATTCGCGCTAGCATTATCGGCACACCGGCCGGCGCCGAGGTGATTGTTCCCAATGGCAAATTGATATCAGAACGGGTCGTCAACTGGACGTTTTCAAATCGTCGGCGCAGTATTGAGTTGCAATTGGCGGTTGCACCAGTCGCCGATCCGCGCCGAATCATCGCCTTACTTGAGCGCGCCGCCAACGAACATCCGCTTATTAGCCGCGACCCTCCTCCCAAGGCATGGGTTGTAAAACTCGGGCCGGATTCGCTCGGACTGGAGCTGCGCGCCTGGACCGATCGCATACACGACTGGATGGAAGTGCGCAGCGAGCTTGCAATTGCGGTTAGCGATAACTTAGCGGCCGAAAACATAGCTTTGCGTGCAATTTAGACAAACTCTCGACCGCCGCCTGGCCATCCGGTAACTTTCCTGCGTTTGCATGTTGATAGAACGTACGAAGGAGAGTTCCATCGCTCAGCAAAAGCTTCGCTCCAATTGTGAAACAAAAGCCTTTCCTATGTCCCGTGATCGCGACAGTTTCCCCCGAGGCTCAGCGCATGCGCGATTCAAGATTTACCCATGATGCTGGCATAAAAGTTGCCCACTTTAGCGAGACGTAAAAAAAGGAGATGCGTATGGATCGATTAGAAACTGCTCGCAGCCGTAACGACAATATGTCGTTTGGATCATTGATTTCTGGAATTTTCCAGGATGCTCAGACGTTGATAACTAAAGAAATTGCTGCAGCCAAGCTTGAGCTTAAGCAAGAGATGAGCAAGGCCATTAAGGCGGGCGTATCGCTCGGGATCGGCGGCTTTTTGCTGGTTGTGGGATTCATTTTGTTAACTCTCATGATCGTCTTTGTCATTTCAACCTATACCCCGATACCACTCTGGGGCAGCCTGGGCATAGTTGGGTTGGTCTACTGTGTTGCCGGTGCGATTGCGTTGACCATTGGCAAGCGCAAAGTTACTGAGGTAAAACCAGTGCCGGAAGATGCGCTACAGCATACGAAGGAAGATGTCCGATACATTGCCGAACGCGCCTCCTCGGGACTTGAAAAAACCGAGCTCAGAAAGGCTACCCAGCATTAGCGATGGAATACGATCCCACAGGCAACGATGTCGCCGATCAACTCAGGATTCCTTGCCCTTGTGTTCACCCGACTCAGAGCCCAAAGGGTTGTGGAAATTTTATGCACGCCGGAGAAGAGAAGTGCCCGGCGTGCAAAGATCATATCGATTCTGCAACCGTGCCGTAGAACCCCCACGTCATCCTCGCCGCATGTAACACATCAGAATTCCTTCAATTCGGATTCTCGTCCGTCAGTTATTAATACTGCTGAACTGCGCCGGAGCTGAATGGCTCAATCGCAGCGATACGATGCCGTCGTTATAGGGTCCGGCCCAAATGGGCTTGCGGCTGCGATTACAATGATTGATAGCGGTAAATCCGTGGCGGTGTACGAAGCGGCAGACAAGATCGGCGGCGGAATGCGCTCGGAAGAATTAACCTTGCCCGGATTTGCCCATGATCTCTGCTCGGCAGTTTATCCATTGGCAATCGGTTCACCGCTGTTTCGTTCATTGCCTCTGGTTCAACACGGCCTGGAATGGGTACAGCCGCCGGCGCCGCTCGCCCATCCTCTCGACGATGGCTCGGCTGTCATGCTGGAAAGATCGTTGTACGACACAGCCGCCGGGCTCGGTGGAGATGGCGATGCTTATCAGCAGTTGATGCGTCCGCTGATCGATTCATGGAACGGCCTCGACGCCGATCTGCTCGGACCACTTAGATGGCCAAGTAGGCCCCTAGCCATGACCCGATTCGGCCTCTCAGCAATCCGCCCGGCGCGGAGCTTTAGCGAGAGCTGGTTTGAGGCGCAGCGGGCCAGAGCCCTCCTCGCTGGTTTGTCTGCGCATTCGATGTTGCCTCTGGAGGCGTGGGGTTCGGCGGCCTTCGGCCTGGTGCTGGCGACGACCGCACATGCGCTCGGCTGGCCCATCGCGCGCCGAGGGTCACAAGCGCTGGCTGACGCGCTGGTTCTGTATCTCCGATCGAAAGGCGGCGAGATCTACACCAACGCGCCGGTGCAAACGCTGGATGAACTTCCCTCCTGCAGAGTAATTTTATGCGACATGACGCCAAAGCAACTGCTGGGACTTGCCGGGGATCGACTATCGCCGAGCTATCGACGACGGCTTGCGCGTTATCGTTACGGCATGGGTGCTTTTAAAATCGACTGGGCGCTTTCCGCGCCGGTTCCTTGGAAAGCGCAGGCGTGCGCGCGTGCGGCAACGGTTCATCTGGGCGGCACATTGCAGGAGATAGCAGCTTCGGAGCGCGCCACTTGGCGAGGCGATCACGCAGCGCACCCGTTTGTCCTGGCGGTACAGCCGTCGTTGTTCGATTCATCGCGGGCGCCGGAATCAAAGCACACGCTATGGACGTATTGTCACGTGCCGAACGGATCCGCGTTCGATATGACGGGCCGCATTGAAGCTCAGATTGAGCGCTTCGCGCCGGGGTTTCGCGATACCGTTCTTGCGCGCAGTGTTGCTGCACCCGCCGATCTAGAACGGCGCAACCCTAACTTGATCGGTGGTGACATCAATGGGGGCGCCCCGACTCTAGGTCAATTGTTTTTACGGCCCACTTTGAAGCTGTATTCGACTTCAGCGCGCGGACTCTATCTCTGCTCGGCTTCGACCCCACCGGGCGGCGGCGTGCACGGGATGTGCGGTTACTTTGCCGCTCGGAAAGCGTTAACGGATTGTTTTTAGCTGGATCAAGGAGGGGCCTGAGTGAACGGGGTGTGATCCTGCAGGCACTCCGTGCATTGTTTCGCCGGAGGTTTTACGCGCTTGCGGCACCGGCCGAGAAAATGGGTGCCGTGAGTGCAGGTGCATAGAGTTGTCTTCTCTGCTTTTGTCTTCTTAGATTTATTCTCGAGCCTCATCGTTCAAAACAACATAGCCTACTGGTCCGTGGGAGTTTTTGCCTTGATGGGCATGAAGTCCTTTGTTTCAGGTGATCGCGCAGTTCTTAACAAACTTTTTCATGAGATACATCCGATCCTAGCCTCTTCTGTCGCGTTCTGGCCCGGAGGCTTTGATAAATCCGTTTGACGCATTCGTACGCGATGCAGAGCGCGGCTCTTCTTGGTTGCGGCGGATGACCCGATCGGCCGTGCGGGTAAGTACCGATGGTGCCATAAAAGAGTGGCTTTGCCAGCCCCGCTTCAAAGCATCGCCTTCGCCGGGCCGGGTGCTTGGCAGTCCTCGTGAAATCAATCCTAGAACTTCCGCGGTAATGTTTGGAAATAAAGAATTGGCCAGATGAAGAAGGCGTGCCTGAGGCGTAATAATTAATTCGGCTTTGCCGTGACGGCACGCTTCCACGATCTGCCGGGCCGCCCGTTCCGAAGCTGTAGAGAACAACGGTGACGCGTTGGCGATACTGAAGAGCGCGAACTCTTTTTGATGTTGCCCCTTAAAAAACGCGTTGATGTGAGAACCGGTGCGCATCAAACCAGGAACCACTGTGGTCACGTAAATACCGTCTTTTATTAGCTCTGCCCGCATCGCCTCAGAGAAGCCGACGAAAGCGAACTTACTCGCGACATAAGGCGCCAGATGAGGAACCGCGACCTTGCCGCCGATTGAGGTAATATTGACGATGCGGCCACTGCCTTGCCCCTTCATATACGGAAGCACTTCGGTTGTCAGGTTGAGCGGGGCCCAGAAATGCACTGCCAACGCGTCGGCGTAATCGTCTCGGTTCATGTTTTCCGCAGGCCCGACTTGGATGATGCCGGCGTTATTAACCAGAACATCGATTGTTTTGAACTCATCGACGACGGAGGTAATAGCGCGCCGCGCTTCATCGGCTTGCGTCACATCACACTGTCGGGTCGATATATCAACGCCGTATTTTCTGAGTTCTTGAGCGGCTTCTTTTAGCCGATCTTGATCGCGGGCCAGCAATACGACGTTGGCGCGTTGCGCTGCAAACTTGCGAGCTAGTTCTAAACCAAGCCCGCGTGATGCTCCCGAGATCAGCACAGTTTTCCCTGAGAAATCGATTCTACGGTAGCGACCCAAAGCATAGGAGAAACCGGCTGCCGCGACTCCGAGTGCGGCAATTTTCAGTGGTAGCGGAAGCCTGTTCTGCGAAGTGACTCTCATGCTCTCCTCCAAGACGACAACCGGTACCAGTAGCATCGGACGCGAAACTTACATTGCAAAAACATCACCCGCCTGATCATGCGGGGCACTCGAAAACCATCATTTATCCCATGAAAATCGCAATCTGTATGCCACTGCACGCGTGCTGTTCACGGTGAGCTCGATCGATCTGCATTCGCACATCTTGAAAAAAGGTGAAAACCAGCGATGATGACTTACATGGAAACGATTAAGATCGATGATCCGCGACTCGACGAGAGTTTTGCATTTATGTTTCAATTGAGAAAAGGCGATGAAGTTGTACTAAAGAGTCAAAACTCGTTGCGCGGCAAAGTCAGCGATGGCGTTTACATTGGCGAGTTCCCGAAGCATGTTGCCGGCGATATCCATCCGCGAGGTATAACGCTGTACGAAATTAAGCTTGCCGATGACTCCACCCAAATCCTCGAAGAGAAAGAGCTGCAAAAGATTGATTAAAGCCTCGCCATGAGTTTTCAATTTAATTTTTATGTAAAACTACGGCAGCGTGGATTCGTCTGCGCAACTACTCAGCGTTAATTTAGCGGTGACTGGATTTGTCTTCAGGTGAAGGCTGGCTTCCATTCACAGTTCGACTGTTTCCGCGCCAGTCGATCAACTTAGTGTCTCAGCTTTGGGTCAAGTTGCTCCTGCCAACTCGCGCGCTGTTTCAGGCGACATACACAAGCGCCGCACGATTACCCATGTCTGTTGCTGGCATCCTAATTGCTCAGACTAGTCATCGGGGATATCATATGAAGCAGAAGTTCAGAGCGAATGTTATAGCAGTGGCGCCCCTGATGTTTATCTT
>JAICEJ010000042.1 GCA_025924215.1 Candidatus Binatia bacterium | reverse complement strand
AACGTTCAAGTTGTTCAAATGGCCCGCTCCATTCATGACATCTGCGAGATGGAAGACGTGAGCTGTTTAGAATTTTCGGAAACAAGATCGGCAGGTGGGCCAACTTACCGCGAGAATATATGGCGCTAGGCCGAGAGACATGGTTTTTCAAACAACGTCTTTCAGCCGTAGCGCAGCAATCGATATCAGGTCTTGCTTGCCGCGGTAGATGCCGCTTCGTATTCGGGCGTTCCCTTGGCCGGAATCGTCCAGAAATAGACCGTGCTCCCGCCAGCGTTCAATGTCTCCTGGGGTTTCCAACTGCCCATGTCGAAAGCGTGCGAGACAATACGGGTCCCCGGCTTTAGTTCAGATAACAGTTTTGGCAGCAATTTGAGATTGAGGCTAGGCAATAAGTAGAGAGTGACGACGGTCGCTTCGCTGATATCCGCTTGAAACAAGTCCTCGTTAAGGAAACGCACGCGGTCGCCGACACCGGCGGCCTTATGATTCGCCTGAGCTTCCTTGATACGGTCGGGATTGATGTCGATGCCGACGGCGCGCGCCGCATTGTACTTCTGCACCGCCATGATCGGGATGCGCCCGTCGCCCGAACCTAAATCATAGACTACGTCCTCCTTGCCGACCTTAGCAACTTTGAGCATCGCGTCCACGGTTTCAGCGGGTGTTGGAACGTAAACGACATCGGGCGAGCGCAGCTGCTTCTCCGCAGTCGTGCCTTTCGGCGCCTTGGACCCCGGCTGCTGGTCCTGGGCGCTTGCGTAGGACCCATTAAATAAAAGCGCAAATGCGAGGACGTACGACAATTTAAGAATTTTCACCGATTCCTCCTTGTTCATGCATGACGTTGTTGAGCATTGAATCTAGACTGTGCCTCATAGCTTATGAGAATATAACGTTAAAAGAAGAGTACCGATAGATTGTGCAGCATTTTTCACCTACTAAAAAATGTTGAAAGCTGAGCGATGGATTTGCTGGTCCGAGAAGAATTCCGATCAACCCTGTGAATTCTGCGGGTTCAGAGTGAGTCCCTGTCCTGTCACTACAAGATGTTGTCCCTGGGCATAGAAGTCTCCGGTGAACTCCCAAGCATTTTCTTTGAGACTTAAGTCGATGGCTGTTTTCCCATGCCTGTCGGTTACGACTATGCGCTCAGGAGGATTGTGGTTGGGCGGAAGCAATTGCACCGAGTAGAGATTATCCTTGTCAAATTCGATTGCGTTACTGCGAATTCTGGCGATTAAACCTCCATCGGCATCCGACAGGTCAGCATTCAAGAATGCGCCACCTGCTTTGAATTCGATCCACACTGACTGAGTCGGCGGCGGCAATGTGGCGCCGATCACGACACCTCCTGCATCATTGAGGCCGATGATGGTGAAATCACCTTCACATATAAACCGGTTGCTGCCAAACTTTATGCTGGATTGCGCCAAGTAAGTATCCTCCGCAGGGATCTATAAGAAAGATCGACAACCGTTTGGGAATTTTCCATCATAGGGGTCACGCCACTTCGAAGTGAAATCCGCCTTAAGCTAAACTGATCAAGCAATCTGCATAGGCAATTCCAGGCCCTAGTTCATCTTGCCTGAATAGTTGCCGACTTCGTTATTTCGCGATCCCTATGGGTAAACTTTCGCGAATGTGTCTGAAAATCAAGCGTCTCTTAGCAAAAGTATTTAGGTTGGGCCCGGACTACGAGGTGTGAGGGCTTGCCTCCTGGGTGATCCCGCTAGAGATAGCGTATAGGTAGGTCTCCAAAATTTTCTGGGAGGATGCTTTTATGACTGATGGCATGCGCGCGAACTCGTCGGCACAACTACTGTTTGGTTTTGTCGCCGGCTTGCTTGCCACTGTCATCTTTCACCAGCTGGCGCTAGCTTTACTGTGGATTATAGGTGTGGCGCCATCGGGTCCGTTTCCAATGGCGGCGACTCGACCGTTTGGCGTGCCGGCGGTTTTTTCGTTGGCATTCTGGGGAGGTGTCTGGGGTATCTTATTTGCGCTGGTTCAACGTCGCTTTCCTCCGAGCGGCGCCTACTGGGTTGCGGCATTTCTTTTTGGCGCCATCCTGCCGTCCTTGGTTGCTCTTATGGTGGTTTTACCGCTTAAAGGAAGACCCATGGGTGGCGGTTGGCATCCGCCTCTGCTGCTGACGGCATTTTTAATCAACGGCGTATGGGGTATCGGCACTGGGCTCATTCTCAAGCTTTTAACCAGTTGGTCCAGCAGTCGCGCAAGACTAACGGTCTGATTCTGCAAGATAACTTTCGAGCCTCTGCGTTCCGTCTGGGCATCGCCCTGGTGATGAGTGTCGCTCCTTTATAGAAGATCCTCCGGGACGCCTTCAATGCGGCAGCGGGCGATGCGCCCTTCCTGCATTACGAACTCCACCTGGCGCAGCGCGGAGATCTGTTTAAGCGGGTTGCCCGGAACAGCAATGAGATCAGCCAACTTTCCCGTCTCTATGGTTCCGACTTTCTGCTCGATACCTAAGATCGCCGCATTGGTCGCGGTGGCTGCGACAATCACATCGCGCTCCGCCATGCCTCCGTCGACCATCAGGTCGAATTCAGCGCCGTTCTCTCCGTGCGGGAAAAGCGCCGAACCTTCAAAGTCTGTCCCCATGCCGATGGTAATTCCCATGCGCATCGCTAGGGCAAATGATTTCATGTGGGCTTCGACCACCTCTTTGGCTTTACGCACAGCATAGGCCGGCGATCCCAGACCTTCACCCAAGGTGGCGATGCGATGGAAATAGGCGAGGGTAGGGACGAGCACGGTATTTCGCTCGCGCATCCATTGACAGGCTTCTTCGTCCAAATAAATTCCGTGCTCGATGGAATCGACTCCACCCAGGATTCCGTTCTTGATGCCCTGGGTTGCTTGAGCGTGAGCCGCCACCCGCCGGCCCATCCGGTGAGCCTCCTTAACGATCGCCTGGATCTCCTCCGATGTGTACGCGGTTTGCCCTGGATCGCTTTGCGGGGCATAGACCCGGCCTGTGATCGATACCTTGATCAAGTCGGCGCCGAGCCCGATCTGCTCTCTGACAACCCGCACGCAATCGTCGATTCCATCGACTTCCTGGCGCAGCGGCGTGATATCCAGAGCCCAAGTGACCTTCTTCACGCGTCCCGTCTGTGACAGTCCCCGGTATGCGGTGAGAATTCTCGGCCCGGGGATTTCTTTGGCGGCGATGGCATCGCGCAAGTGGGGCCCCAGGCAACCACCGCAATCACGCACGGTAGTAAATCCCGCATGGAGCAACTTGCGACAGTCGGCCGCGGCGCGCAATGCCGCCAGTGGATGCGGCGTTATGAGCACGTCGTCGGGATTGGAACTGCGCCAGCCTTTGAGGTGAACATGCGCATCAATGAGGCCGGGTAGGAGGGTGCGCGCTCCCAAAGAAATCCGGCGGGCGCCTTCCGGCGCCTTGATCCGGTCGGCGGGCCCTGCGGCGGTGATCCGTTCTCCTTGAATGACAACTCGCGCTGGCTCCACCGGAGGACCACCGCGACCGTCGATCATGCGCTCTGCGTCTATAGAGATTATGTCATTCACCATCGAACTCCTTATGCGATTAAATTCTCCGGTGTAGGTTGCGGAAGAGAACTCATCAGTTCACGGACTTTTCTTGCCACGCGCCGCATCGAGCGCTTGCACGAATCGCAGGTCGACGAAATCCTGGGGCCGCGCTTCCCGCGCTTTCGGAGTACGCGGCGCCAGCTCGTCGAGAATGAGTTGTACGCCCTCGAGCGTCGGCTGAGGTATATCTGCGAAGTAGTCGCGGTAGAAGCCGTACGTCTCTTCCAAGATCTGCCGATCATTGCTCCGCATAGCGCGGCCCAGCACTCCAAGCGTGAACTCCGGTTCCTGTTTGAAGACGCGGACTGCCTCCGTATAGGCTTCCATGAACGCGGTGAGGACGGCCGGCTTTGACTGGGCGAACCGCCGCAGCGTAACCAAAGCATTGGACTGATATTTTGTCGTCCGGCTCAGATCGATCAACTCGCGAAAACCCAGCCGTCTGATGGCGATCGTATGGAACGGTGGACTCAACATCGCCGCCTGAATTCCGCCTGCCTGTAGCGCCGCGACGCTTTCCGGGTAGCCGCCGGTTTGAAGAATGGCGACGTCCCGGTCCGGCGTGACCCCAGCCCGCGTCAAGTAAGACCGGGCCATGAAATCGGAAAGAGAACCGAAACGGGTGACGCCTACCCGCTTGCCGCGCAGCGCTTCGACGGCTGTGATATCAGGAGTGGCAACAAGCGACATGAGCACGCTGTTGGAGATGCCGCCGATGATGACGCTATCCGCTCCTGACAAATTCGCCTGGATCGCGGTTGTTCCCGAGACCGAACCGATTTCGACTTCTTGAGCGAGCAGCGCTTGCATCGAGCGCACACCGGCGACGTAGATCAAGCTGACATCGAGACCGTGGCGCGGAAAAATGCCGCGGTCGCGCGCTACCCAGAGCACGGAATTGGTTGCGGTGAGAGTCGAATGGGCGACCCGGAGGCGTTCGGCCGCTACGGCGGCTCGCGTCGGCGCCTGCAGCATCACAATCAAGGCCACGAGCGCTGTTACTTGCGCCCATCTTGCGCGCGCGGATCGTTGTCGCGTCTTGTTCATTATCCGTGCCCTCCGTGTTCGGAGCTATACAGGATCGCAACGAAGCGGGTCAAGTCAGGATTGGCGGGTATCGTGGCTATTTGACTGCTAGTCTCAGCGACTCCTTCGTTTCGACAATTATCCAATCACCCGAAACTGCATTTCATTTGCACCTAATATATCAACGAGTTCAGCCCACTGTTTATAGCTGATGAGTTCGGATGGAGCCAAAAAGCATCGTGCGAAGCTGATTGTTTTGATCGTGCGGTTTTTAGGCGCACAGTCTAAGTTGCGATAAACTCGGATCTGAATGAACTTGGCTCCTCCGAATGACTCCTTGGAATTGATAAAGCAGCGGTATCGCGGCTCTAGGGATGGCGACTATCTTTTTGGCGGAGGAAGTTGCTTAGCGCCGTAAAAATCAGCAGCGCTAGTGCAATGAATAAAGTGACGAGAATCACCATGAGATATAGATCGATCCGCGCCGGTGTCTCTTGCCGCTCTTCGAGCCGCGCGGATGGCTCTTCCCATCTGGGAAGATTCGCTATATCGGTCTGGAACTTTCCTCTATCGAAGTCGTAAACATACACATTTTGCCAGCCAAAGCAGGTCAGTGGAGTCGCAAAGTTTATGTCCTCTCGTCGCGTTTCTTCCGGGACCTCACTTGCCTTGTAGATGCAGGTGTTGAATTCCAGCGCGACATTCTTCATGCCGATTTCGGAAACAAAGGCGCCGCTCGGATGATCGGCCATGTAAACGACCGGTCTTCTTGGTTTCTGAATCCCATAGAATTTCTGGGTGCGCTCATCATAGGACCCCGGCCTATTCCATCTCAATAAAGAGAATCTCCCGCCTTTCGGATCGCTGTTGTAAGCCGGATCAGTGTCCTGTGAGTCGATGACCCATTCCGGAAAGCAAAAAGGAACGTTCTCGCCAAAGCTCGGCACGGTGTCATTTATTTTCCTGGTGATCTTCCCGCCGTTAGTTTTTGAACTGTAAAATACGCAACCTTTTTTGAATTGAACGATCGCGTATCTCTCGAGCGCAGCCACTGAGTCGGTCTGATACTCCATTACTACGCTGTTGCCATAAGTGGGATAGATCGGATCGTCGCTGAACCAGACTTCGTAAACCGACGTTGTCAACGTGAATCTTTTAAGATCGCAGGAGGCAGTCGGCCGGCAATCGGAATTCAAAAAATCCTGTTTTGTTTCCGAAACCGTGTGAACATGGCCTTTGCCGGTGAAATGTCCGAAAGAATTTTCCGAAAGAAAGGCAAGAAGCCAGATGAATGAAAAGCAGAAAAGTTTTCGCATTGTCGTGAGCAACGCCAATTTAGCGGATTCAAAAATCAGGTGTCAACGGGAGTAGCATATTTAAGCGCATTCGAAACGTTTCAATCGTTCAACCGCCTTCTCTCCGTTCAAGCCGTCCTTCGGTAACGTTCAATCTTTACATAATCATCTTAGCGTGCGATGACGATTAGCAAAGATTTTCGAACAGCAACATGGATTGGCCGCAGACAAGGGAGATTTGAGATGTTTCGTCGCGTGGATCTTCCCGCTCGGGTTTCTGGAACACTGCTGCTGCACAGCATGCCGGGCCGCTTTGAAACGATCGAGAAGGTTTGGCAGCAGCTGAAGAGTGACGCGGTGGCCGCAATTATCTGTCTCACCGAAGAGTACGAAATCCGCCTGAAATCTTCTAAATACGCGGACGCTTTGGAAACCGGGACAGTCCCCTGTTCCGTCGTGCCTTTTGAAATCAGTGAAGGCGGCGTGCCCGCAGATCGGGACGCCTTCTGGGCGCTTGCCAACGATCTAGCGAATCGATTGCGCTCCGGGGAAGCGTTGCTGATTCATTGCGCCGGGGGTGTCGGCCGCACCGCCATGCTTGCGGTTTCGGTGCTGCTTGCGTTGGGTGAACCGTTTAATGAAGCGGAAAAGGCGGTGTCACGGGCGGGGTCCATCGTCGAAACGATGGCACAGATCGAAATGCTTTCCTGGTGCGCCGCGCAGGTGATGAAGTAAATAACTATCCGTTCAACCGTTCAAGGTTCAACAGTTCAACGGCGTTCCAAAAATTCAAAACGCTCGGCCGCTACGCTCCATTTAAGATGTTCGCGCCCGAGACTCAGTGCGCAGTGAGCCTTCTGTCCTGGATGAAACGTAGAGCGGAGCAATTTTCTTGACCGCAACCGGCTGAAATTGCGGCGCGACTCGTTTGTCGCGCCGCACCGAAGAAGCTCTTATCGGGCCTGATGCAACCCGAATACCTGATGGTAGAGCTCTGTCACTTCTTTTAAGTTCACGGCTCTCGAGCTGGGCGTGACGAAAACAAAATCCTTCTGCAGTAAATCCTGGAGCCAGGGCTGGTGCTTGACTCCTTTTCTGACCGAGATGCGGCCGGTGTGGTCGGACATCTTGGTCTGACCGTCCTGCGAGATCAACCAGTCGTAGAAGAGAATCGCTGCGTGGGGGTTAGGCGCCCGCTGCAGCAATGCCAGCAAATCGGGTTCGCCGGCATAAGGATCGAAAATTCGAAAATCGATGGGCGCGCCTTTGGATTTAAGCTCGGCGACTCGACGACCACGGGCCGCTATGGCGATCGACGATTCGCCGCCGAGCAACAACTGGACTCTCATCACGCTACTCGAGCCCGGCATGTGCAAATTCTGCTTAGCCAGGCTCTTCATGTAGTCGAGTCCCTTGTCTTTGCCCATGTGGTCCAACATGACCGAGAACCAATCGTAATCTTCGGTGCCGAGGCTCATTTTGCCGCGCCACTTGGGATTCAAAAGATCCTGATAATTCTTAGGCACCTCTTGGGCGCTTACTAGCTTGGTATTGTAAGCGAGCACGATCGGGGTGATATCGAACGCAGTCCAGTAGCTGTCGGCATCAAATGACCCTTTGAATAAACTGTCTCGGTCGGGAGAAGCATAGGGAGTTGAGAGTTGCCGCTCCTTTAACTGCCAAACTTCTATCGGCGCCGAGCCGACCAGATCCACGGCGAAACGGCCGGTCTTGGCCTCGGTATCGACCCTGCGGAATACACCCGAGGGCGTCGAACGGAACGCGTGAGTTTTGATATACGGATGCGCTTGTTCAAAAGCCGCCAGTATCTTTGGATAATCCGATAAGCTCACCGACGTGTAGATAACGACCTGACCTTCTTTTTTCGCGCCTTCCTCCAACGCAGTTTTTCTCTGCGCGGGTTGAAGAGGCTGTATTTTCTTCAAGACCTCGGCAACGGTAGCGGCGTCGCTGACCGACTGAACCGAAAGCGCTGCGAGTGTCAGCAATAAATTGAGCAAGAACTTCGTCATCTGATGTTTAACTCCATTGGTTACTGTTGTTCGGGTCCGCCTTTGTCTTTCGGCAGCGGCTTTCCGCTCCATCCCCAGGTCGAGATGTCGAAGATATTGCCGTCGGGATCCGCCCCTCGTGTTTCAGCGTAGCTGGTGCCGCTGGGCCGCTTCTTCGGCGCCCCTTGCGGATAGATCTCTTGAATTCTCTTGGCCACGGTCTCCTGGTCGTCGACATGAAAGCCGAAGTGGTACAGGCCCATATGTTTCAGATCGTCGGAATCCTTGGGATCATTGGCGTTCAAAATCGCCAGATTCACTTCGCCATCGGAAAGGTGCACTGAGCCATTCTTGGTGCGGAAAACTTCCTCGAGCTCGAAGACTTTTTTATAAAACTCGGCGAGCTTCTCCGGTTGATGGGTCAACAATGCCAGATGCCTTAGTTTTGCCATAATCATCCTCCTGAATGCGATCGTTTTCGTCTAGCATCCGGCGCACTTTGAAGCAAACGCCAGCGCACGAACGGATTGCGCCCAGCCCGGCTGCTTGTGCGCCCAACGGTCGTTTGATACGCTTGATTCAAACATATGTTTAATCACCAAGAAAAACATTCCACCGAATTGTCTTCAGCTACAGAGAGTCGTTTGCTCGAAGCGGCGGGCGAGATTTTTGCCGAAGTCGGTTATCGCGCTGCTACGGTACGACAGATATGTGAGAAGGCCGGCGCCAACATCGCCGCGGTGAATTACCACTTCGGCGACAAAGAAGGACTCTACATGGCGGTGCTGCGCTCGGTCCCGGATGCCCATGCCGAGAAGTTCCCTGCCAACAGGGGTCTTCCTCCTGGAGCGACCGCGCAACAGAGGCTGGCGGCTTACATCGAATCCTTATTGAATCGGGTTTTCGATGAAGGTCGGCCGGGTTGGCATACCAAGATTATGGCCCGGGAAATGATTGAGCCCACTCGTGCTTTGGACACTCTGGTCACCGACGTTGCTCTGCCGGTCCATCAGCAGCTGGCTGCCATTGTCCGCAAGCTGCTGGGCTCGAGGGCGACCGAGGATGCCGTGCGCCTGTGCACGCTGAGTATTTTGAGCCAGTGTGTTTACTACCATCACGCTCGCTCGGTGCTGAGCCGCCTTTATCCGCAACAGGAATACGGCTCCCGAGACATCGCCCAACTGGCGCATCATATTACACGGTTTTCGCAGGGCGCTTTGCAGCATTTTGCCCAAGGAAATGGCCGCGGGTCGGGCGCGAAGAGCCGCCGCACTCTGCAACTTGCGAAGAACGACCGAGCGCGGATCAAGCGCGGTAGGAAGATCGACCGATGACTTGGCTCGGATCGACTGGCAAGGGCTGGGGCCGATTGCTACCTGTGGTTCTGCTGTTGCCGTTCGCGCTAGCGGCGTGTGGCGGCGATCAATCAGCCACTGCCGTGATCGAAAACTCGCCGCCGCCGCGCCAGGTAAAAATCGCTACAGCGGTGGAGGCCAAAGTAGCCCGGACGGTGAGCGCCACCGGAACGCTGGCGGCCGAAGATCAAGTTATCTTGGGCACCAAAGTCGTCGGCCGGCTCGGTGAGATCTCGGTCGATCTCGGCAGCCGCGTGCGCAAAGGCCAGGCGATTGCGCGCATCGACCCCAGCGATTACCGGCTGCGCGTGGATCAAGCCGAGGCTGCTCTTCAGCAAGCCCGAGTTCGTCTCGGGCTCCCGGCCGTAGGGACCAGCGATAAGATCGAACCCGAGCAAACAGCAACCGTGCGTCAAGCGGCGGCTACCCTCAAGGAAGCTCGCTTGACCCACGATCGCATGACGAAATTGTGGGAAGATAATTACATCGCTCGCGCTGAGCTCGACGCTGCGGTGGCGCAATTGGCGATTGCCGAAAGCCAATACCAGAACGCCCTTGAAGAAGTGAGAATCCGCCAGGGGCTTCTGTTTCAACGTCGTTCAGAGCTCGAGATCGCGCGCCAGGCACTCGCCGACACGATCATTGTTTCGCCCATGGACGGTGCCGTTAGCGAACGTCAGGCTTCTGTCGGACAATATCTGATTGCTGGGGCTCCCGTCGTTACCCTGGTGCGCATGGATCCGCTGCGGTTGCGGCTGCCGGTTCCAGAGCGACAGGCCGGATCCGTGCGTGTCGGGCAAGCGGTAGATCTTACGGTCGAAGGCGATAGCCGCCGGTATTCCGGTCGGGTCGTCCGGTTATCTCCGGCTATCAGCGAGAACAACCGAACATTGCTGATCGAAGCTGAAGTGCCGAACAGAGACGGCGGACTTCGTCCCGGATCATTTGCCAAGGCCGATATTATCGTCGAAGCCGACGAGCAGATTGTTACCGTGCCACGCGATGCGATCATCACTTTTGCGGGGATCGATAAGGTTTTGACCGTGGAAGAAGGGCAAGCGGTGGAAAAGCGGGTGCGCACCGGACGTCGTATCGGTGCGCACATCGAGATTATCGAAGGCGTTGCCGCCGGCTATCAAGTCATTGTCGATCCGGGAAATCTGGTTGCCGGGCAGCCCGTCAAAGTAGTGAACTGATGCAGAAGCTCGCGGAAGTATCGATCCGCCGTCCGGTGTTTGCCTCGATGATCGTTTTGGCGCTCGTCGTCGTCGGCGCGGCGAGCTATTTCCGATTGGGAGTCGATCGTTTCCCATCCGTAGACTTGCCCAACGTTTCGGTGCGCACTACCTTGCCCGGCGCTTCCCCTGAAGAGGTCGAGACCGTAATCTCACAGCCTATCGAAGAAGTCGTCAATACCGTCGAAGGAATCGACGAGCTGCGTTCCATATCGGGGCGGGGAACCTCGTTCGTGATCGCTACGTTCAATTTGGACCGCGACATCGATGTCGCGGCTCAGGATGTTCGTGACCGGGTCGCCACGGTGCTCAACCGTTTGCCGCGCGAAGTCGATCCTCCTGTCATTTCAAAATTCAACAACGAAGATTCGCCGATTCTTACCCTCGCTCTCTCAGGCGACCGATCGTTGCGCGAATTGACCGAGATTGCCGATAAAATCGTCAAGGTGCAGATCGAGCGCTCTGCGGGGGTAGGCGAAGTTCGTATCGTCGGCGGCTTGGAACGTGCCATCAACATTTGGATAGATGCCGACCGTTTAGCCGCCTATCAAATACCCATCACCGCGGTTAGGGACGCGATCCAGCGGCAGAACGCCGACATACCGGGCGGCAATGTGACCGCCGGCCCGCGCGAACAGGTGCTTCGCACCATGGGGCGGATTGTTGTTCCGGAAGCTTTCAATGATCTGGTGGTCTCGACAGTGAACGGCGTCCCAATTCGTATCCGCGACATCGGTTCGGCGGAAGACGGCACCAAGGAACAGCGATCGCTGGCGCGGCTCAACGGCGTGCCGACGGTACAACTCCAGGTAAGACGACAGTCGGGCGCCAACACCATTGCCGTAATCGAGTCGGTGAAAGAAAATCTGGCCCGCGTCAGCCGGCAACTCCCGGGCGATGTCAGGACTGAAATTATCCGGGACCAGTCCCGTTACATTTATGCCGCTCTGCACGAGATCACTTTCCATCTGATCTTAGGCAGCCTATTTGCCTGTCTGGTGGTGCTGGTTTTTATGCGCAGTTGGCGTTCTACGATCATTGCCTCCGTGGCGATTCCGAGTTCGGTCATTTCAGCCTTTGGCATGATGTGGGCGCTCGACTTTACGCTCAACAGCGTCACCATGCTGGCGCTGGTGCTGATGGTCGGCATTGTCATCGACGATGCCATCGTCGTGCTGGAAAACATCTTCCGTTTCGTCGAGGAAAAGAAGATGAAGCCATTCGAGGCGGCGCGCGCCGCCACCGCTGAAATCGGTTTGGCGGTCATGGCAACGACCTTCAGCCTGGTGATTATTTTCGTTCCGGTCTCATTCATGTCCAGCATCTCGGGAAGATTCCTCTATCAATTCGGTCTGACCGCCTCAGTGGCGGTCCTGGTCAGTTTGCTGGTGTCTTTTACGCTTACGCCGATGATGAGCGCGCGTATGATCAGCGATACTCAAGACGCAAACACGGAAGGGGAGGGCAATCACGCGCGGTCGCGCCGCGGTTTTTACGGCTGGATCGATCGCCACTACGAAAGTATGCTCCAGTGGTCTTTGGCGCACCGCGTCGCGGTAATGCTATTTGCCGGGGTGGTCGTGCTCTCTTCGATTCCGCTCTATACGATGGTTCGGCAGGAGTACATCCCCAGTGACGTGGACGAAGCCGAGTTCGATGTCAACATAACCGCCCCTCAAGGGACCAGTCTTGCGGCAATGGATGAGATCATGCGCGCCGTCGAAACCGAGCTGCGGGCGGTTCCGTCAGTCCGCCTGATGCTTTGCGATGCCGGCGGCGGTTTCATCAGCGGCGTCGGCTCGGGCGGATGCTACGTGCGCATCGCGCCGCACGAAGATAGGATTTTCTCGTTTGGCCGGCTCTGGCGCGAGACGCTCAACGGCAGACCCTGGGCGGCGTTCAGCAACGTTTCGCAGCGCGACATCATGCAGCAGATTCGCGCCCGCTTGAGCAGATTCTCTGATCTACGCACCTCCGTGCGCAATCCGCCGTCGTTTAACATCGGCGGCGGTAATTGGGAGATCGACTTCGTGTTGCGCGGCCCGGATCTCAAGGCGCTGGCCGATTATGCGGAGCGTTTGCATATCCGCTCCAAGGATTTAGGTATCATCGACGCCGATACCACGCTTAAGCTCGACAACCCCGAACTACGGGTGGTGATCGACCGCAAACGCGCCGCGGATCTCAACGTCGATACCGAGCATATCGCGTCGGCGCTGCGCTTGATGGTTGGCGGCGATGATGAAGTATCGCGGTTCATCGATCCGGCGGTCAATGAAGAATATGATGTGCAATTGCGCTTAGCGCTGCACGATCGCGAAGACATCGGGGTGATTTCCCGCCTCTATGTTCCGCGCGTCGGCGCCGGGCTGGTGCGGCTCGATAATCTCGTGCAGGTGGAGCCGGCTCAGAGCGCGTCGCGTATCGATCGCCTGGACCGCCAGCGACAGGTAAGTCTGCGCGCCGGAATCGCTCCCGGTTATGCCCTTGCCGATCGCATCGAGGCGCTGAATGGAGCGGTGCGCGAAATGAATCTGCCCGCCGAATACACCACTAGCGTATCGGGTCGTGGCCGCGAGTTGCAGCGCACCTTTAATCAGTTTTTATGGGCTTTTTTGCTTTCCTTCATCTTCATGTACATGATTCTGGCATCGCAGTATGAAAGCACGATTCACCCGCTGACAATTCTTTTATCACTGCCACTGTCGGTGCCGTTTGCGTTACTCTCATTGTGGCTGACCGGTAATACCCTCAATCTCTATTCCGCGCTTGGCATTCTGGTGCTCTTCGGCGTAGTCAAGAAAAACGCGATCCTGCAAATCGACCACATGAATCGCCTGCGCGAGGAGGGAACGGAGCGGTTGCCCGCCATCTTGCGCGCCAACCGCGACCGGTTGCGGCCGATCCTGATGACCACACTGGCACTGGTGGCCGGCATGTTGCCGCTGGCGCTAGGCTCGGGCCCGGGCGCTGAGGAGCGCCGCGCTGTGGCGGTCGTGGTTATCGGCGGACAATCGCTTTGCCTGCTATTAACCTTGCTGGTTACACCGGTGGCTTACTCGATGTTTGAAGACGCCGCCGGATTATTGTTTTCGAAACGCGCAGGGGCGCGCGGCCGCCTCTTTAACTTGCGCCGCCGATTCGTCGGCAGCTGGAAATCGGAGCGGCCGCCGATCCGCTGACTTCTAAGTCTGCCACTTTAGCTTGCGCATCCGCGCTTACCCAGTTCATAGTCCCGTTGCCGGGATTGGTTTGGTAACAGCGCGCATGGCGGCCAAGCGCGGTGCGCGCCTGGTTTTGTCGGCACGCAGCGAAGAAGAGCTACGAGAGTTGACAGAAGAGATCAAGGCGAATGGCGGTCTAGCCATCGCGGTCCGAGCCGATGTCGGCGATGCGGAAGATGTCCGGCGGCTGGCGCAAGCAGCTCAGGAACAGTTCGGCGGATTCGATACCTGGGTTAACAACGCCGGCGTCTCGATCTATGGCAAGCCCGGGCTTTGTTACACCCTGTACTGACCGGGTCAGCGCTGGTGGGAGCGGGATTAGCCGTGGCGGCCATCTCGCGCGCAAAACGTGCCCGCGCCCAATAGTTGGAAACGGCCGACGCTTTCAATTTCGAAAATTGAGCAAGGGATAGTATAGGATAACTCGCAGTCACGCCCCTCCCATGGAGCCCAGGAAGTTTCGAACGATGCGTAATCGCTAAGCTGCTAGATCCAATCAGGCGTCGAGATCTATCAGCAACTCACATAACGACAAAACACCGAACCAGCCATACACCCCGCCGGTTATTCTGTAGGCCTGAATCGTGAGGTTCTGGCGCTGGTGTCGAAATCTAAAAATGAACAACAGCAAAACGCACGCGAGCGCCTTCCATAAAAGTAAGCCCCAGAATTCGCCCCAATGATAGATGGATGCGCTCACAAGAGGGTTCGCCTCGGGTATGCCAAGCAACAAAACCCGATAGGTTAGAATTCCGTCAAACGCCTGCAGTAAGAGATTGACACTGAGATGTGTCCAAACAGTCGGAATATTCATACCGATGCCTCATCAAAGAAGTTGGTCTAGTGCTAAACCAAACAAGCATCATCGGTGTTGTCAAGCGCCAAGCCGCGTCATAAGCATTCCACCAATTGATGCCAGCGCTGAAGCGGGGCGGAGTAGTTGCAATTAGAAGCCATCCCTCATAGGTTGAGATGATGTGCGCGTTTGAAACTCATTCTAGATTGCGAGGTAAACCCCACATGAAGGTTCGTATGATCGGCTCACTTTCAGCGCTGTTGTCGGTCCTAAGCATTTCGCTGGCCTGGTCCCAGGACCCGATTCCTTTTGTACCGAGCACCATGCCGGTAGTCGATCGAATGCTTGAGCTGGCGGAGGTTCGGAAAGACGATTTTCTTTATGATCTCGGCAGCGGCGATGGCCGTATTTTGATCCAGGCGGCAAAGAAATACGGCACACGGGGCGTCGGCATCGATCTGGACCCGCAACGGGTGGCCGAGGCCAGACAAAAGGCCAAGGAAGAAGGAGTGAGCCACCTAGTCGAGTTTCGTGCCGAGGACGGTACTCAGACCGATATTTCCAAAGCCACCGTAGTGACGCTGTACATGTTCAAATGGTTCAATAATGCGATCAAACCTAAGCTGCAGAAGTTAAAACCGGGATCGCGCATCGTCGCTCACGATTATGACATCGATGATTGGCCGCCCACAGCCGTTGTACAATTGGAACCGACCAAGGACGCGGGAATCGAAAGACATCACACCCTCTATCTATGGAAAGTCGGGATGGAATCTGCGCAACGATAAACGTTTACTTTCAAGATTCGAAGTTCAAAGTTCCAAATCTCTCTCACACCCAACATAGGGTAAGGGCTCTAATTCACTGTTCCGTCGCAATTCCGCCGGTATTGTTAGCCGGTTTATCTAGAAGTTCATCTACCTGCCGCTGGAGGGCATCGGTAACACGAATCCGGTGATTCGTTACCTAGCCAATCTTCAGCCGGTCCGGTGACCATTGAACTTTTCAACGTGAGCATGAATGAGTTTACGGTGAGTCCACCGACTGCAGAAGAAGACGGCAAGGGCGCGATAGCTGATGACGCTGGCGATCCTGGCACGACAGCGTCGCCAGGTATCTGGCGTAAGTTCTCGAAAGTCCGCGCCGTCGAAGCGCTCGCTTATCGTGATTTCCGGCTGCTTTGGCTTGGCCACTCCTTTAGCTCGATCGCTTTCTGGATGGATCAGGTGTCGCGCGGGTGGCTGATTTATGAGCTGACCGACTCAACGTTGCAGCTCGGCTTAATCCGTGGAGTTCAAGCGATTCCGACTCTGTTTCTGTCTCCGGTAGCGGGGAGCACAGCCGATCGATACTCGCGCAAGATGCAGATCATGATCGCCCAAGTGGCCGATGGTTTGATGCTTGCGGCTCTGGCCGTGCTGATTTTCACCGGCCGGGTAGAACCGTGGCATGTTTACGTGACCGCGTTCGGAATGGCCGTCGTTCAGGCGTTTCAGCAGCCGGCGCGCGCTGCGATCATTGCCGATACGATTCCCTCAACCCATCTGACCAATGCCATCGGCCTCAATTCGATCATCTTCAATGTCGCGCGCAGCACTGGCCCAGCTTTGGCCGGCGTGCTGATTGCGACTTTCGGAACCGGCGGCTCGTATGCCACCCAAGCGGTGTTCTATCTTCTTGCCACGATCTGGACGATTCAGCTTCGTCCGACGCAGCCGTCTTCGCTAAGCGCCGGTGGCCATGCCGGACTGCACGATTCGTTTGGTCGCAGTATCATCGAAGGTTGGAGATTCAGCTGGCAGAATGAAGCCGTGCGCACGGCTTTGCTCGTGGTGATGTTTGCGTCTTTGTTCATCGTGCCGTTTACAACTCTTTTGCCGGTTTTTGCGCGGGATATTCTCGGCGTGGGCGCCAACGGGCAAGGGCTGCTTCTCACGGCCATGGGCGTCGGCGCCTTGGCGACGGCGGTGCTGATAGCATCCGTGGGCGACCGCATGCCCAGAGGGCTATTCATGCTCGGCGGCGTTGCCTTATACGGAATCGGCGTCGTGGCATTTGCCGGCTCTCCATGGTTCCAGCTTTCGATGGCGCTCATGGTTGTTGTTGGCTTTGCCAATGTTTGTTCGCATGCGCTGGTTCAAACGGTTATTCAAACCTACTCTCCGTCCGAATTTCGCGGCCGAACTATGTCTGTCTTTCATATGAGCAACGTTGTCATGACCCTCGGAAGCATGCTGATCGGCGCCCTGGCGACTCTCGCAGGAACCCGCGCCGCTGTGGCTCTCATGGGAACAGCTGGGGCTTTAGCCATGCTGGCGATTCACCTAGCATTGCCGCGCGCGCGGCATATCCGCTAACTCCCGCTTGTTTGTGGCTTTGAGTTCGGCTTCATGGCGGTCGTGGCGCCATGAAGCCGAAGAAAAACTCACGGCGAGCGGATTTACCTGCAGCCTCGTTTTGGCCCTGCGCTTGGTGGGGTATTCGACTGCTCAGCAATTAGCGTGGTGCGGCAAGGACGATATTTGAGCTGGTAACTTGATCGCGACTTGAGGTGTTTTCCTATTGAACCGGGATAAACGCGGTGGTGCTGGCACCTTGCAAAACCTGTCTCGCTATTT
>JAICEJ010000041.1 GCA_025924215.1 Candidatus Binatia bacterium | reverse complement strand
TCATCGTGTCCTTCCCACCACACTGTGCCGTCGGATCGAAGCGCCACATTCGTATATATCGTGTCCCTTTGCACGGTTTTCATCGCGTTCGGATTGGTTTTGGATCCGGTCCCCGGCGCTACGCCAAAGAAGCCGGCCTCAGGATTAATCGCCCACAATCTACCGTCCGAACCGACCCTGAGCCAGGATATATCATCGCCGACCGTGTGAATTTTCCATCCCTTCATACTCGCCGGCGGAACCAACATGGCGAGGTTGGTTTTACCGCATGCGCTCGGGAAAGCCCCGCAGATATAATGAATCTCGCCATCCGGGCTCTCGACGCCGACGATTAGCATGTGCTCGGCGAGCCAGCCTTCTTTTTCACCGAGTTTACTGGCGATCCGCAGCGCCAAACATTTCTTGGCAAGTAAGGCGTTGCCACCATATCCGGAGCCGACACTCCAAATTGTATTATCTTGAGGATAGTGGCAGATAAATCGCCGGTCCATGTCGAGATCAGCTTTGGAATGAAGACATCGGGTAAAATCGTTGGAGTCGCCTAGATGATCGAGAGCCACTTTGCCCATTCGCGTCATGATGCGCATATTAAGCACCACATAGACGCTATCCGTGAGTTGCACCCCAACCTTACTGAAGGCGGAGCCTTCCGGCCCCATGAGGAAAGGAATGACATACATCGTTCGACCACGCATCGCGCCGGTAAAAATCTTGGCAAGACGCTCATAAGACTCAGCCGGCGCCATCCAGTTGTTGTTGGGCCCGGCTTCCTCTTCCGTTGGGGTGCAGACGAAGGTTAGATTTTCAGTACGGGCGACATCGTTGAGAGCGCTTCGATGCAAATAGGAACCCGGCAATTTGTTTTGGTTCAACGGCATCAAATCGCCGATTTCAACAGCGACCTCTGTAAGTTGCTCCCGTTCTGATTCGGAACCGTCACACCAAAAGACCTTGTCAGGTTGGCACATCGCTGCCATGTCCTGGACCCACTTTTGAATATGAGGATTTGCCGGTGCCTTTCCTGTTGAATTACTCATGCGCGACAATTCTCCCTTTCGAAACCACGTGAAGTTCGAGTCATCCTAGAACCCGCGGAATTTCTGGTCCGGCTAGACGACGAACAGAATCAAAAGCCAGACCGGCAAGCATTGCTTCAACAATAAAACTATCCGATGAAAAGCGGCAATGTCAACTGAGTTGTGGCGCGGCGCGTATCGCGACGAGCGATGCTCATCTCGCTTTTCGAGAATCGACGATGAGGGACTCCGAAGTATTGAAACTCGCATCGAGCCGGCCCTCGCCGTGGACGCCGATCCCGGACGGAGACTATTCTTTGAACACGCGCAGTAGCCGCCAACCGCCGCTAGGAGTATCCTCGTTCCAGCCGATCAAAGCGACCAAATCACCGCGCGCATCCAGTAAGCGTACTAGCTCCTGTTTTTCAAGAGGTTTGCCGATCTGGCTCAAGCATTCCTGCTGGCCCAGACGAAGGCGGGCAAGCCAGCGGTGATCCCAAGTGATCCCTCTTAGATGGGTCAGCGCACTGCTCAACGAAATCATCGCGCTCTCTGCTCGGGTGGTAAGTCGCTCAAGCTCATCGAGGCTCACCGCGCGCTCTACTCTGAGATGGCCGCAAGCGATTCGGCGCAAACTCTTCAAGTGTGCCCCGCAACCGAGCGCTTCACCCAGATCTGCAGCCAAGGTCCGCACATAAGTGCCTCGCGAGCAGGTAACGTCGATGCCAACTTCCGTACAGTTGATCTGACGCAATTGGATAGAATCGATCTGGATTGTTCTCGGCAGCCGCGGCACTTCTTTGCCTTGCCGCGCCAATTTGTACAGCCGCACTCCGTCCCGTTTTAGCGCCGAGAACATCGGCGGAGTCTGCTGCAGCTGGCCGCTGAACCGTTGCTCCAGAACGCGCAGCTCACGGTCGCCAAGCGACGGAACCGGGCGCGTCTTCACCACAACGCCAGTGGAGTCCTGCGAATCGGTTGCTACTCCCAGGGTCACAACACCGCGGTAACTTTTCGGCGCGCGCAAAAAAATATCCGAGATCTTAGTCCCTTCGTTTATTCCTAACAGCAGTAATCCCGAGGCGAAGGGATCGAGGGTGCCGAGATGGCCTACCTTTTTGGCGCCGAGAGAAACCTTTGCCCGGTGCACGACATGGGCCGAAGATGGCCCTTCCGGCTTATCGACCAAAAGAAGACCGCTTTTTGTCATCGATTTTTGCACCTTCGGAAAAACTTGAAGACGAGAGTTGCGGCTTTAAGCGAGACTAGTGTTACTGCTTTACTTGCCTGAGAAGCTTCTCGATGCGTTCTGCCTCATCGACAGAATCGTCGTAGAAAAATTCGATAGCCGGAACGAAGCGAAGTTTGAGCTGTTTGCCGATTCTGGCACGGATAAATCCCAAGGCGCTCTTCAATCCCGCTAGCACTGCGTCCTTGTTCTCAGAAGAGCCGCCTAAAATGGTGAAGTAAATCCGCGCCTGCCGCAAATCCTTGGTTACCTTGGCGGCGGTAATCGTCACCGCAGTGACCCGGGGGTCGCGAATGTCTTCGCGCAACACGTCCGCGATAACTTCGGTGAGCAGTTCACCGACCCGTTCTGATCGCTGATAATCCATGAGCTGGAAGAATTAACAATAGAAGAACTCGATATCGGAATCGGCGACTTGGGCTAGTCCGATCTCATCAACGAAGTCGACGATTTTGTTAAGAGTTTTCTCAACGATTTCTTTATGAGTGCCGATCAAGCCAAAGCCGAGCACGGCGCTTTGCCATAGATCCTGATCGCCACATTCGGTCACTGACACGTTAAAGCGGTTGGCGACGCGCGCCTGAATACGTTTAAGCACGCCGCGCTTGCCTTTCAAGGAATGATTCTCGGGCAGTAGAAGATTCACCTTCAGAACCCCGACCACGGCGCTCGGAGTCGAGTCTCGAGAATGCTTACGGCCGATCGCTATCTCCCAGCATAATGGGAGGCTTCACGACCGCTTTGAACCGGGCTGATTCGCCGCACCACCGCAGTTCGCTCGTAAGCCTCGACGACATCGCCTTGCTTGATGTCCTGAAACCCTTCGATCGACAGACCGCATTCATAGCCGGCGGACACTTCCCGCACATCGTCTTTGAAGCGTTTCAAACTGGCGAGTTTGCCCTCGTGCACGACCACATGGTCTCTCAAGATTCGCACCAAATTACCGCGCTGAATCTTGCCGTCGGTGACATAGCAGCCGGCGATGGTGCCGACCCCTTGGATATTGAAAATCTGCCGGATATCGACCCGACCCTGGGTTTGCTCGCGGAAGGTGGGCTCCAACATGCCCTCCATGGCCGCCCGGACATCGGCCACGGCTTCGTAAATGACCGTATAGAGGCGCACGTCGACACCTTCCTGCGACGCCAAAGCTTGGCCTTTAGATTCGGGACGGACATTAAAGCCAATCACGATTGCGTTGGAGGCTGCGGCCAAAAGAATATCGCTCTCGGTAATGCCGCCAACCGAACCATGAAGGACTCGCAACTTTACTTCAGCGGTGGACATGCGCGTCAGCGCATCGGTAAGCGCCTCAACCGAACCTTGCACATCGGCTTTGACCACCACCCGTAGCTCCTTGACATCACCGGTCTTGATCTGATCGTAAAGTTCTTCCAGCGAAACTTTGCTCGATTTGACCAGCTCGGTTTCTCGTTGCTTCGTGTGACGATGTTCGGCAACTTGCCTTGCCTTGGACTCGTCGGCCACCGCGATGAAAGAGTCGCCGGCCTGCGGCACGCCTTGCAAACCGAGGATTTCCACCGGGGAAGAGGGCGGGGCGATCTCAACCTTCTGACCAAGATCGTTGATCATTGCGCGCACTTTCCCATGGAACACGCCGCAAACGAACGCATCGCCGATGCGTAGCGTTCCTTCCTGAACCAGCACCGTGGCAACGGGCCCGCGGCCGCGGTCCAACTTTGCCTCAACGATCGTCCCACGCGCCAGCTTGTCGGGATTGGCTCGGAGCTCGAGAATATCGGCTTGCAGCAGCAACATTTCCAGCAGGTGCGGAATTCCTTCCTGAGTTTTTGCCGAAACCGGAGCAAAGACGGTATCGCCGCCCCAGTCTTCCGACACCAGACCGTGTTCGGAAAGTCCCCGCTTAACACGCTCCAGATCTGCGTCTGGCTTGTCGATCTTGTTGACGGCAACGATGATCGGCACCTCCGCCGCGCGAGCGTGATTAATCGCTTCAACCGTTTGCGGCATGACACCGTCATCAGCCGCCACAACCAGGACAACTATATCGGTGACTTTAGCGCCACGCGCCCGCATCGCCGTAAAAGCTTCGTGACCGGGCGTATCCAAAAATGTGACACTGCGGCCATCAACCTGAACGTGATAGGCGCCGATGTGCTGCGTGATCCCACCATGTTCCTGGGCCGTGACATTGGTGCTGCGAATGGCATCGAGCAGCGAGGTTTTGCCGTGGTCCACATGACCCATAATCGTCACGACAGGAGGGCGTGACACCAGCATCGATTCTTCTTCCACATGCTCGACTTCCAACACGCTCTCGGCATCGAAAGCAACATTTTCCACCTGGTAGTCGAAATCGGCCGCGACCAACGTCGCCGTGTCAACATCCAACACCTGATTGATGCTGGCCATCATGCCGAGACTCATTAACTTCTTGATCACATCACCGGCCTTGATGCCCATCTCACGAGCCAAATCCCCCACGGTGATAACTTCTGAGATTCGGATGACGCGTTTACTGGCGCGCGGCACGGTGATTTCAGTTTTTCGCTGTTCTTTGCCTGGTAGAGCGCGTTTCTTCTTTGGAATGCGCCCGGAGCGGAGCTCTTTCTCGCGAAATTCCAAGACATCTTGTTTTTTGACGACTCGTTTCTTGTGGCGGCCGGCTTTAGGCTTCTCGGCTTCTCCGGCAGCAGGTTTGGGTGCTTCGCCATCGCGCGCCGGCCGTGCTGCCTCATTGGCGGCTGGCGGAACTCCAGGCGATCCCGGCATCGGACGCCGTGGCGCAGACGGCGCCGCCGGAGCGATCGTGACGGTACGCTTTAAATCGATGCGGCCGAGCACTCGCGCGCCGCGTGGGGCTTCCTTCGGCGCCGCAGCTGGCGCTGCGGCTGTCTGGGCTTGAGGCGGCGGAGGAGGAGGGGACGACACTGGCGGTCGATCGTGTAGCGGAGCTGGCTGCGCTTGCGTCTCTTCGGCTGAAACAGGCTCCTCGATTTCACCCGGCATCTCTTCCGCTTGTTCATGATGTGAAACATCGCCCTCGGGCACAATCGCGTTCAAAGCCGAATCATCCTCATAGGAAGGCATGGTGGAGGCTAAGTCTTCGAAGTCGGCACTCGGTTGTGGGATGGGCGTGGAAACCGCTTCGGCTCGGCTTGAATCGGCCTGATGAGTTTCTGCCTGAACCTCGACTCGACTCGTCCTTCGACGAATCACGTTGGCGCGAACACGGCGTTCAACGATGGTCTCGCGGGCCTGGATTTCGCCTAAGCTCTCGTCATCGGCGGTCACAACTCGGTCGGCCACAACCTTCTCTTCGCCGACGTGCACGTGCGGTTTTTCCTGCGCCGCTAAAGCAGCGCGCACCCGAGTGACTTCCTCATCCTCGAGGGAGCTTTGGGCCTTGCGCCCCCTGATTCCCAACCGCTCGAGTTGAGCGACCAGATCCTTGGTCTCCATCTCCAACTCTTTTGCCAATAGATGGACTCGCATTTTTCCCATCTGTTACTCCCGATAACCCTCGCTCAAGATCTGAATGAGCTTTTGTTTTGCTTCTTTGCTGATGTTCACACGAAATGCCCGCTGCGTGTTCTTGCGCCGGAGGAACGCTTGCCAGCAGTCGTGCCGGTGATGAAGATAACCGCCGCGCCCGTATCCTCTTGAATCGGTGATCAACTCGCCGTCTGCATCGATGATGATACGAATCAGGCTTTTCTGATCGTCCCTAACACCACATCCGAGACACGTTCGCTGCGGACGATGTTCAGCCATTGCCAACGAGCCGTCGATCATCAATCCCTTGTAATTCCTTGCGCCGATTCGGACGCAACCACTGTTTCGTCAGGCGACACAGTCTCAGACGGCGCCGTTTCATGAGTATGCTCAGCCGCGTTGGCCTTCTCTTCCTCTGCTTTCAAGCGCTTTTCGGCGACGTATTCCTTAGCCGATTTGTGCAGCGATTCAGCTTTTTCTTTGCTGATTCCTTCGACGTCGAGAATATCCTCGAGCTCGCTTTCGGCAATTTCCTCGGCCGATTTAAACCCGGCTTGATAGAGTAGCTCAGCAGCGAAATCGTTGATGCCGGGTATCGCGCCGATCGACATACGCGCACGGCGCGTCTCTTCTTCGGCCTCCGCTTCGCTGCGAACATCGATGCGCCAGCCGGTCAACCGCGCGGCCAACCGGACATTTTGCCCCTTTTTGCCGATGGCCAACGACAGCTGATCGTCCGGGACAATCACCTCCATGCTGTGCTCGTCGTCGTCGATAATGATCTTGGATACCTTGGCCGGCGCCAACGCTCGGCAAACATATTCCGCTTGGTCCGGTATCCAGTGCACGATGTCGATCTTTTCGCCGCGCAGCTCCTGAACAACCGCCTGAACACGAGTGCCTTTCATGCCAACGCAGGCGCCGACCGGATCGACGTCGGAATCATTGGATATCACCGCTATCTTTGCTCTGCCGCCCGGTTCACGCGCGGCCCCTTTGACTTCAACAATCCCCTCGTAAATCTCCGGTACTTCCTGAGCGAACAGTTGGATCAACATGCCCGGATGGGTGCGCGACAAGACAATTTGCGGACCCCGGCTGGTAATCTCGACACTGACGATATAGGCGCGGATCCGATCACCCTGTCGATATCGCTCTCGGGGAACCTGTTCCTTCTCAGGCAGTATTGCGTCGGTGCGCCCTAAATTGACGATGATATTGCGCCGTTCGAAGCGTTGCACGATGCCGTTGACGAGCTGCCCTTCGCGGCCTTTGAACTCGTTGTAGATAATTTCGCGCTCGGCGTCGCGCACACGTTGAACGATATTTTGTTTGGCTGCCTGAGCGGCAATGCGGCCGAACATGCTGGAATCGAGCTTACACAGCAGCTCATCGCCAATCTCAGCATCCGGATCCAAGCTCTCTTTGGCCTCGTTCAAGGTCACCTCAACCGCTGCATCGGTAACACTCTCCACCACCGTTTTGGCTTCGAAAAGCTCCACTTCGCCAATTTCCGGATTAAACTGTGCTTCGATTTTGCGCTGATGACCGAATGTTTTCTTGGCGGCGGAAACCATCGCAGTTTCCAAGGCGGCGATAAGGATCGACTTGTCGATCCCCTTCTCTTTGCTTACCTGCTCGATAACCCGGTTTAGATCCTGCTGCATTTACGCGCTCCAATCGTGCTCGTAATTAGATTTTTCGATCATCGAAAAAGGAATTTCATACTGTTTGCCTTCGACCTCAACTTTAATCTTCTCGTCGGTTGTCTCGCTGAGAATTCCTAAGAAAGATCGCCGTCCATCGATCATATCGCCGGTTCGAACACGCACACGCTTGCCGATGAATCGTCGAAAGTGCTCCGGCTTTTTAAGTGGACGGTTGATACCCGGCGAGGATACTTCCAGGGTGTAAGATCCCTCTACAATGTCATGAGTGTCGAGAAGCTCGCTAAGTTGCCGGCTGATCCGCCCCAGCTCGTCGATGTTGGGACCGCCGTCTTTATCGAGGTAGAGCCGTAGAACTCTTCCGCCTCGGCTACCCTCGCGCCGGAGTTCTACGTCGACGACTTCCATCCCTTCGCCGTCCGCAATCTGGGTTGCAACTTCCCATATTCGCGAGACCGTTCGATCTATTACCATAGCCCAGAAACAAAAAAAGCGGGCAGAGCCCACTTCGAGTCGCAACTCCAAAAGTGTAGTTTTTTCTACCACGGAGCCGCTCGTTAATGCAAGCCCCACGGGGGCGTAACGTTTGCCTAATAGGGTTTATTTGCTATGCTTTTCCACGCCCGCCAATCCACGTCATGAAAACAATCAAGCCGCTGTCCGCTGCCCTAGAACGACAGATCTCATGGGAGCAGATCCTCTCCAGCGTTGAAGACGGGGTGATTACCCTGGATCGCAGCGGCAAAGTTTCTTTCTTCAATGAGGCGGCGGAAATGTTAACCGATCTGGCGGCGTCGCGCGCTATGAGCTTGTCATTTCTACGGATCTTTCGCAAAGAAACTTGGCTGGTGGAATTGATTAAAAAGAGCTTTCCACCAACGCAGGAAAGCGCCAGAGGCGAGGGCGATCTCGTATCGCGGTGGGGGAAAAAGGTGCCCGTAGGCGTTACCGTGTCTCCGCTTCTGGAGCCCGATGGCAGCTGCCTCGGCAGCATCCTGCTAGTGCGCAATTTAACCCATCACAAGGAACTGGAAGAAGATCTCAAGCGCGCAGACCGTCTAGCGATGGTTGGCACTTTGGCCGCGGGGTTGGCGCACGAAATTCGCAATCCGCTCGGCGGCATCAAAGGCGCCGCGCAGTTATTGCGCCGTTCTTTGGATCCCGATTCTTCACTGCTCGAATACACCAACATCATGAATCGCGAGGTCGACCGGGTTAATCTCCTGATCGAGCAACTGCTCGACCTATCCCGACCGGCAAAACTGGAGATCGTTCCAATAAACATTCACCAAGTTCTGGAAGAGGTTCTCTCGCTGGAGCTGAAAACGGAGGCGGGACCAACTGTTTATGTCAAAAAACGCTTCGATCCAAGTCTGCCGCTGATTCGCGGCGATCGGAATCGGCTCACGCAAGTTTTTCTAAATCTGGTGAAGAATGGCCATCAAGCGATGAACGGCTCGGGGACTTTGACGATTACGACACGTCTGGAGACTGATAGGCATGTTCGCGGCCAGGGCGCCGGACGAAGTAGGTTTATCTGGGTGGAAATTGCAGATCACGGAATTGGCATCAAGGACGAAGACCTGCTTCATATTTTTTCGCCGTTCTTCACCACCAAAAACAGCGGCACTGGCCTTGGACTCGCCGTTTGTTATTGGATTATAAAAGAACACGGCGGAATTATCCGGGTCGAGAGCGTCGAGGGAAAAGGATCCACTTTTAAGGTCTCTTTGGTGGTAGCGGACTAGCATGGACCAAGGAAAGATTCTGGTTGCGGAAGACGAAGAGTCACTTCGCTTTGTCTTGAAGAAAGCGCTCGAGGAAGAAGGTTACTGGGTCCAGACCGCGGTAGATGGGTCGGGCGCGCGGCAATCTCTTAGCGACTGCAATTTCGATGTCGCGCTTTTGGACATAAAGCTGCCTGACGTTGATGGCTTGACTGTGCTCAAGAAGAGCAAAGACGAAGGCATTGACACGGCTATGATTATTATGACCGCGCAAAGCACCATGCGGAATGCCATCGGCGCGATGAAAAGCGGCGCTTTCGATTACATCACCAAGCCGTTCGATCTCGACGAGGTTCTGGTCTTGGTCAAACGCGCCGTGGATAGCCGCAAGCTCACCCGCGATTTCCGCGAGCTCAAGGAAGAAGTGAAAAAGCGCTTCGAACCCGGCGTCAATATCATCGGCACCAGCTCGAACATGCAAAGGGTTTACAAAATCATCGGCCAGGTTGTCGATAACCAGGCGACGATCTTGATCCAAGGCGAAAGCGGTAGTGGTAAAGAACTCGTCGCCAAAACGATCCACTACAATTCGCCGCGTTGGAATCAGCCGTTTATCGCGATCAACTGCGCCGCGATCCCGCGTGATCTCTTGGAAAGCGAGCTCTTCGGCCACGAGCGCGGCGCTTTTACCGGCGCTCTCGATAGACGAATCGGCAAGTTCGAGCTGGCCCAGGGCGGCACTCTGTTTCTCGATGAGGTCGGGGATATTCCACTTGAACTCCAGAGCAAGCTACTGCGCGTTTTACAGGACCGCGAGTATAGCCGGATCGGCGGGCGAGAGGTACTGAAGGCCGACGTCCGCATTCTTGCTGCAACCAATCAGGACCTGGACAAAGCGGTTCATGACAAGCGCTTCCGAGAAGACCTCTATTTCCGCTTGAAGGTGATTCCCATTTACCTGCCGGCGCTGCGAGAGCGTCGCGGCGATATTTCGCTTTTGATCGGCTATTTTATCGAGAAAATAAATCGCGAGATGGGCATTCAAATTTCCGGGGTTTCGCCTGAGGCGTTACGGCTCTTGGAAGAACACTCATGGCCCGGCAACGTCCGTGAGTTGGAAAATACCCTGATCCGCGCTGCCGTACTGTCGTCAGGCCCGATTTTATTTCCCAAAGACTTCCATTTACAAAACCAGCAGTCTGCGGCGACCCCGGAAATCGATCAGCTCTCGCTCGAGGAAGTCTTTCGACACAAACTGGAGGACTACTTCCGCCGGACTGAAGGAGTAGAGGTAGACAACCTCTACCCGTTGGTGATCGAGCGCATCGAGCGCCCGCTGATCGAGCTGACCCTCAAGAAAACCCGCGGCAATCAAATTCGCGCCGCCCAGATTCTCGGCATCAATCGAAATACCTTGCGTAAAAAGATCACTGATCTGCGCATCGAGCTAAAAAAAGAGAGTTCTTGACGTGATCTTGCAGAAAGCCCAGCCGGTGACGCTACCAACGCTGTATGCGATCCTTGACCCCGAGCAAATCGATACTCGCTCGCCCGAAAGCGTTCTGTGCCAGCTGCTGCAAGGAGGGGCCAAGATGATTCAGTTGCGCGCTAAAGCAATGTCATCGAGAGACTTCCTTCACCTCGCGCAAAGAGCGCGCGAGCTGACGATTCCCTACGATTGCAAATTGATCGTTAATGACCGCATCGATATAGCGCTGGGTAGCACGGCCGATGGAGTTCATCTCGGTCAGGAAGATTTGCCCCTGAGAGTCGGCAGAAAATTATTGGGCGACAGGCTCATCGGCATTTCGACGCACAGTCTCGAGCAGGCGAAAGAAGCGGAAGCAAACGGCGCAGATTACATAGGATTTGGGCCGATATTTGGCACGGCGACGAAAAACACCGGCTACACGGCGCGCGGTTTGGAGATGCTGGCGCGGACCAGAGCGGCAGTTGCTTTACCCATTGTCGCCATCGGCGGGATTACGGAAGCAAACATTCAAAATGTTTGGCAGGCGGGCGCTGACTCAGTGGCGATTATCAGCGATATTTTAAGAGCCGACGAAGTCGCAGCCAAGGTAAGCGCAATCCTGGCGCGCCGTTGAGTTCGGGTACCGCCGTAAACCATATGAACAAGAGCAGTTTTCATCAGCCGCCGGAGAATCGTTACTTCAAAGATTACATCCCCGGAGCCGTGCATGAGTTTGGCTCGATCGTTGTCGACGAGGAGGAAGTCCTCGACTTCGGCAAACGCTATGTGCCGTTGTCCTATCATATCGACAAAGAAGCGGCGCAGAAGAGCATCTATGGCGGCCTGATCGCAAGCGGATGGCACACCGCCGCGCTGATGATGCGCCTCTATACCGACAACTACCTGTCAAAAATAGCCAATTTGGGTTCGCCGGGATGCGATGCATTACGCTGGGAAAAACCTGTTTTTCCCGGCGACCGGCTGTCAGTTCGGGTGACGGTTTTAGAAGCCCGCATTTCACAGTCCAAGCCGGATCGCGGCATCATCCGGTCGTCTGTCGAAGTTCTCAATCAGAAAGGCGACGTCGCCATGAGCCTCGAAATGGTCAACTTCGTGCGAACTCGAAATTGAGTTTCAATGCGCGGTCCTAGAAGTTGGCCTATGCTTCTTCGGCCTCGTCATAGTAGTCGTCATCTCTCCCTGTATAATTTTCGAAACGCGTGAACTCACTGAGGAAGGTTAAATTGATGGTATCAATAGGACCGTTTCTTTGTTTGGCGACGATAACTTCCGCCACGCCCTTCTTGCTCTCGTCGGATTTGTTGTAAACCTCGTCCCGGTAGATAAACATGATCACATCCGCGTCCTGTTCGATGGCGCCGGATTCGCGGAGATCGGACATCATCGGCCTGCGGTCACCGCGGTCTTCAACGCGGCGATTGAGTTGAGATAGAGCCATTACCGGCACGTTCAACTCTTTGGCCAATGCTTTTAAAGATCGCGAGATTTCTGAAATTTCCTGTTCCCGGTTATTGGCCGCGCCCATTCCGCGCATCAGTTGCAAGTAATCGACAACGATCAGCCCGATCTTCTTCGAACGATCGCGTACCAGGCGTCTGGCTTTGGCGCGCAGTTCCAGAACTGAAATGGCCGGAGTATCGTCGATGTAAATGGGCGCTTCGTGGAGGCGTCCGGCCGCTTTGGCCAGCTGCGGAAAGTCGCGTTCGCCTAAATATCCCGACCGAACTTTTGAGCTGTTGACACGAGCTTCCGAACAGAGCATTCGCAGCACCAGTTGCTCTTTGGCCATTTCCAATGAGAACACCGCGGCCCCCACTCCAGTGTAGGCCGCGTTGGTGGCGATGTTCAGAGCAAATGCCGTTTTCCCCATGCCGGGGCGGCCTGCCACGATGATTAAATCAGCCGGTTGCAGACCGGCGGTTAATTTATCCAAGTCTTCGTAACCGGTTGGTACGCCGGTGACCATTTCCTTGCGCTCATACAGCTTCTCAACTGTCTTGAGCGTGTCTTTGATCATGTCTCCCACCGATACGAAGGAAGCCTTGATCTTCTTTTCTGAAATGTCGAAGATCACCTTTTCGGCGGTGTCGAGAAATTCCTCGACGTTGCCCTGTTCTTCGTAACCTCGGGTCGCTATCTCGGTGGCGGCGCCGATCAAGCTGCGCAGAATCGCCTTCTCGCGGACGATGCGAGCATAGTAGGAAATATTAGCGGCGGTAGGTACAAAATCCGCGAGCGATGCCAGATAAGAAGTCCCGCCCACCGCTTCGAGCTCATTTCTGCCTTTGAGAAAATCACTGAGCGTGATCAGGTCCACCGGCTCGTTGCGGTCCAGAAGCTCGATCATAGCTCGGAAGATTTTGCGATGTGATTCGCGGTAAAAATCTTCCGGCCGCAAAACTTCCAACACCACGTTGATGGCATCGTTTTCGAGCAGAATTCCGCCGAGAACCGACGATTCGGCTTCAAGATTTTGCGGTGGAACCTTCCGTAGGTTGTCTTCTAAAGCTGCCATGAAAGCCGGAGAGAGAAATCTAACGCGACCGTGTATTTTGAAAAATGTTTTTGAATTTGAACCCAACCCCAGTTAAAAAGCAAGAACAATTTCGCCTCATCGCGAGATTGTTCAGCGCGAGTTCTGCGCCAGAGAATTGTTGAAAACAAATGATCTGGCAATTCTGAATTCGAGGCAACTAGTTGTGCGCCGCCGTGAACACCTTGTGCACACGCTTATCAACAGCGGGCTGTGCGAGCGAATTTTTTTCCGCGCGCCAAACTGTGCCAGTTGGCGGATGACACGAACGCTAAAGCGATGGGTAACCAGCCGTGACAGTAGTGTGAATGCCGCCGCGAATATTGAAATCGCCGACGACAATGATCTTTCGGGGCCGGCATGCTTCGACAAAATCATCGAGGATTCGGTTGATGACGTCTTCGTGAAACGCGCCTTCAGCGCGATAAGACCACAGATAGAGTTTTAGAGACTTGAGTTCGACGCAAAGCTGATCGGGTATGTAGCGGACTCGGATGGTCGCGAAATCTGGCTGACCGGTGCGCGGGCAGACGCAAGTAAACTCCGGGGCTTCCATATTGATTTCATAGTCGCGCTCCGGGTGCGGGTTGGGAAAGGTTTCTAATCGTTTGCTTGGAATAGTCGGCATGCAAGCATCCTAGCGCACGGTTATAGGCTTTGCCAATTCACCAGAAATATTGACACTGTCGATAGCCGATGATAAACGCGCCATAGATCCAAATCAGCAGACCTGTTCTAAGAGGTAGCACGTGAACAAGCCGCGAGAACCGCGAGCGGGTGAGAAGCTAAACGCTCAAGAAGCACAGGCCTATGTCGATTATCTCTATTCGACGCTCGCCAAAGCAGCGCATGAGAAAATTCACAATGGGCCTTTCATGAGTCAATTGCGCGATGGAACTTTACCCCTGCCGGTGATCCGGCAATATTTCAAAAACTGGGGACATTTCTCGATGGAGGCCAATGGCCTGGATGCTGTCTCTTACTACACTCATCTGCCCTTTTTCGTTCGCAATTTCGACCTGCTGGGGCCTTTCTGCGCCAAGGTCGCCGACAGATTGATTTCTCCCAAGGCGCCTGGACACGTGCTTCTTCTGTTACAGACTGCAGAAGCGTTGGGGCTTAGCCGAAAAGAAATGTTGGAAGACCCTTATCTGCCGGCGGCGCGCGCGGTCAATGACTTCTGCCATAAGATTTTCATCGATGGATCCATCGCCGAACTCTGGGGTCTCCATGTTTACGAAGAATCTCTGTCTAGCTGGATGGGCGAATGGTATACCGCTTTGACGGCAAAGTACGCCTTAACCAGGGAGCAGGCGATTTATTTTTCCACTCGTGAAAAATCCGAGGCAGACAGCAGCAATCAAGGCGCAGTTGACGACAAAATGGGCGGCGGCGGATTTAATCGGACCGTCCTCGAACGCGTCCTCCAGGACCAAATAGAATTTCGCGCCGGCTATACCATCGAATACTGCGCCTTAACGATGATCGAGCTGCACGGGCAAATGCAGCAAGCCGCTATGGACAACCCGTACCCGTGAATGAGGATTGGCGATCCAGATCGTCGTAGTATCGCGGTTGGTGCAACATCATGACAATATCGTCGATCGCGCTTTAGCTAGCGCACCTGGCCGCCAGGCAAGTGCGCGAACGCGCTCATCTCGTTAGGGAAGCATACCGGCGGCGCTTTACATACATATTTTTCTGAGATCTGATCGATTCGGGTTACACCGAGCAGGCCCATATCGATGATCAGCTCTTCTTCGAGCAACTCGAGGACGCGAACCAAGCCGGCTTGTCCCCCGGCCCCTAAACCCCAACCCTGAAGCTTGCCGATTGTTACTGCTTTGCATCCCAGCGCCAACGCTTTCAAAACATCTGTGCCGCGCAAAATACTTCCATCGAGAATGATGTCGGCCTTGCCGCGCGCGACTTGAACGATCTCAGGCAGCACATCCATGGTTCCGCGTCCATGATCGAGCTGGCGGCCGCCATGATTGGATATATAAATCACGTCAACTCCGTGATCGAGCGCGATCTTGGCATCTTCGGCTGTCGCAACCCCTTTGAGGATAAACGGCAGCCCGGCCATCTTCTTGATGGCCGCCATCATTTCCCAGGTCAGGGTCGCTTGAAAGTGGCGCGTCGTTTCAGTGCGCTTGTTGGGTGGCAACCAACGATTCATCATCTGGCGCTCGCGCCGGCTGTAATGAGCCGTGTCGACAGTAAGACACAACGCCATGTATCCAGCACGTTTCACCCGCTCGATGATTTCCTCACACCAGTCCAGGCCGCCACGAATGTAGAGCTGGAATATCTTTGGATGATTCGTGCTTGCGGCGATTTCCTCCAGACTGGGCTGGGTTACCGAACTGACAAAATTCATCGTGCCGAACTCCGCTGCGGCTTTTGCAACCGCGACACCGCCCTCCGCGGTAATCGTTTGCAGCGAGCCGATGGGCGCCATCATCACGGGAATTCGCAGCTTCTGCCCCAGGAAAGTCGTCGAGGTGTCGATCTTCGAAACATCCACGCAGATTCGCGGGCACAACGCGAGACTATCGAAGGCGATGCGGTTGCGCCTCATGGTTGTTTCAGACTCAGCGCCGCCACTCAAGTAATCCCATATGTCCTGTGTGAGATTGCGCCGCGCCGCTAGAATGATTTCTTGGTTAGTGACAAAATCGATGCTCATCAGAGATCTCCTTTTCAGTCATGCGAGTTTTGATCACCCTCGAGTCGATCGGCGAGAGATTATCTAACAGGTCGGGCAACTGTCAAACCAGAGATGATTCGAGTGAGACTACGCGATCTACATGGCGGCAAATTGATCATCAAGAGAGATAGTGATGGACTCCGCCACATGTTAGATTGAGGCTGTTTAGGTGATAACAGTTGCTGAAGCCCAATAACGAATCGAGACAAAATGGCGATACCTTGGTTTCAAATTGTTAAACTGGTTCCCGAAATCGTATCCTTATCTAAGCAGCTCCTACAGCAGACCAGAACCGACCAATCCTCCGGGGCTAAGCCGCTTGAGGATAGGGTTGCCGAGCTCGAGCTGAATGAACGGAAGCAAGCCGAGCTCGTGGCCAGCATGGCTCAACAACTAGCGGCGATGGCCGATGCCCTCACCGCCCTGCGCAAACAGCTTGCGGCATTTCGACTGATTTCGATAATCTCCCTAATATCAGCCATAGGGGCAATCATACTGGCGCTGGCTTAGATTTCCCGCGTCCTAAAAAAGCACCCAACAATCATGGAAACTCCCGACACCATCCGCGAATATTGGTTCGGCGCCGCCTTGGAGGATGCCGCTGTCACCGCTCGCGAACGGGCACGCTTGTGGTGGTCGAAAAACCCGGAATCTGATGATGAAATTCGCCGGCGCTTTGAAAGCTGGGTAATCAAGGCGGGATCGGGAGAGTTAGACAACTGGGCATCGAATCCGCAGGACCGGCTCGCCCTAATTCTGCTTACAGATCAATTTCCCCGAAGTATCTATCGGGATTTGGCCAAAGCTTTTGCATTTGACAGCAAAGCGTTGTCTCTTGCTCTCACTGGCATTGACGCCGGGTTCGATGCTGCCTTGCGCCCCCTCGAAAAGGTATTTTTTTACCTGCCGTTGGAACATTCGGAATCACTTGCAGATCAAAAGCGATCGGTAAGCCTGTTTCAGAAACTGGTCGATGACGCCAGCCCGGATCAGAAGCCCACGTTTGCAGAATATCTCGACTTTGCCGCGCGCCATCGAGATATCATTAGCCGCTTTGGCCGCTTTCCGCATAGAAACAAAGCGCTGGGGCGAATCTCAACCTCCGAGGAACTGTCGTTCCTGCAACAGCCCGGGTCAGGATTTTAGATTCTGATTCGCGCTAGCGTATTTCACCCAATTCATAGGTAAATCTCGCCATCGACTGCTGTGGATTTGGCGCGGATTAGGGCCGGAGCAAAATCTTTCGCGCTCCGCGGCGCTCGGCATGTTGGATCGCTTGGATTCCATGCTCGAGGGGATAAACTTGC
>JAICEJ010000040.1 GCA_025924215.1 Candidatus Binatia bacterium | reverse complement strand
CGAAGCGGCTGCGCGACATGGCTGAAATAAGTTTGTCGGGTTACGTCTTGAAAAAGAATTCACCCAGCTGCGGCATGGAGCGTGTAAGAGTTTATAGCTCCAAAGGCATGCCGGGGCGGCAAGGCCGAGGTCTTTTTGCCGCCGCGCTGATGAAACAGTGGCCGCTTTTGCCGGTCGAAGAAGAAGGCCGCCTAAACGATTTAAAGCTCCGGGAGAACTTTATCGAACGAGTTTTCGCCTACCATCGCTGGCAACAAGCATCAGCCGAGCGAAAATCGCTGGGAGCGCTGGTGCGCTTTCATACGCGCCACAAATATTTGCTGCTCGCGCATAGTCAATCTCATTATCGCCAACTGGGTAGGCTGGTGGCGACGGCGAAACAAAGATCGCTTGGCGCACTTTACGACGACTACGGGACACTTTTCATGGAGGCCTTGGCGGTTCACGCCAGCGAGAGAACCCATGCCAATGTCTTGGATCATATGTTGGGCTATTTCTCCAAGCAATTGACCGCATCTGAAAGACAAGAACTGTTGCAGCTAATCAGCGATTTTCGCCACCAACTCATTCCCCTGATCGCGCCGATAACGCTGGTGCGGCACTATACCAAGAAATATCAAGTCGAGTACTTGCAGGGTCAGCTTTACTTGGAGCCTAATCCGAAGGAGCTGATGCTGCGAAATCATGTCTAGCAAGAGACTTCCCGGTGCATGAATGGTTTGGCTCAAAAAGATAACGCGTCACGAACGTGTGATCCTGTAATCGTCTTCGAAAGCACATGATTCTCATGGTGCCCCAAAGAAAAATTAGCCTGCTTTTAACCGTCGTGCCGAGCCTTTAAGTCCGTAGCGTGATATATATCGGTGGATGTGCGGTCTCCGCCCGGCCGGACGGCGTCTCGTTTAATACGCTTTTTTCATTGAATAACCTTTCGCAGGACTGTGTCAGCGTAGCCGCGATGACTACGAATAAGATAGCTATACTCGCACTTGGAGTCCCAGCTTGAGCGACACCCATGTCACTGAAAAATCCGGAAAAAAGGGACGGATTTTTTTTGGCTGGTATATGGTTGCCGCGAGCGTCGTGGCCAACACGATTTTCTCCGCGGCCTATTTCCAGGGCTTCGGCGTTCTCATCCTCCCGATAGAGCGCACCTTCGGCTGGGACCGCTGGGTTATTTCCGCGGCCATGTCGCTGCGTCAGCTGGAGTCCGGCATTGTCAGTCCCGCTGTGGGCTTCCTGCTGGATCGCTTCAGCGCGCGTAAATTGATTTTCTGGAGCGCCGTCATCTCGGGCCTCGGCTTCATCGGCCTCGGCTTCACCAGCGGCATCGTCATGTTTTTTCTCTGCTTCGTGGTCATTTCCCTGGGAGCATCCGGTGTCAGCCACGCTGTTACCTGGCCCGTGATCATCTCGCGATGGTTTCGTCGTAACCGCGGTCTCGCCACCGGGATTGCGGTAACCGGCCCCATCTTCGGCTCGCCTATCGTCATACTGAACACGCAGATCGAGGAGGCGTACGGCTGGCGCGTCGTTCTGTTTGGCTACGGCATCTTGATCTTGGTGGGGATTACTTTGCTCAGCATGCTGGTGCGCGACCGACCCGAGCCCTACGGCTTGCGACCTGATGGAGACCCGCCGGAGGATAGCGTCACCAAGGAACACCATGCCGGCTCACAACGCCGAATCGATGCGGGGCTGACGATGCACGCGGTGTTTCGCACCAAGGAGTTCTGGCTATTCACGAGCTATTTGTCCGGTACGTTCGCCGTTAACTCTGCGGTTCAGGGCCACATGATTCCCTATTTCCAGCAAGACATCGGTCTTAGCGCCGCCTGGGCGGCCGTGGTCATGTCCATGGTCTTCGTCATCAGCGGGATTGGGCGCATCGGTGGTGGCTATCTGCTGGACAGGATGGACTATCGACTCGTCCTCGCAGTTGTCGCCGCGATGATGGGCCTCGGCCTCTTGTACCTTCAGGTCGTGCCCGTGAAAACGGTTTGGGCCACATTGCCATTTGCGGTAATGTTCGGCGTCAGCTTCGGCTGCCTGGTTCCGATGCGCGGCACCGTCGGCAGCATCATGTTCGGCACCCGTACCATCGGAGGAATTTTGGGGCTGCTGCAAGGGGGGCCGATTGCGGCGGGAGTCATTGGGCCCTTTGTCATGGGACTGATCTTCGACGTAAACGGGAACTACTCCACTGCCATATGGGGACTCATCGTCATCAGCGCTTTGATGATACCGATGTCGCTGGCTATGGGCTCGCCCGTCGACCTGGCTAGGCGTATTAGGGCAGCTGACAGCGATAGGGACAGTTGACCGACAACCAGACATTGGGCGAGATGTCAGCCACTGGAAATCCCTCGCGCAAATTTCATCCTGCGTTATAGGAATCGTCTTACCGCAGCAGCGCAGAGGGTCGCGCCTTTGGTGTTCTCCTCTAGATATGGCATTAGCGGCTTTGTGGTTACTGGTTGGCGGCGGCGCGGAATTTGTTATTCTTTAGCAAATTGTAGTTGTCGATCAGTTGTTTCTTCTCACTGTCGGAAATGCCGAGCTGGGGGCGGCGCACCAAGGTTGTTTCAATCAGCCCTTCGTGTTGTAAGACGACTTTGATGCGCGCCACGGCTTCGACAATGGGTTCGCTGAAAACCAGCTCTTTTAGGGCTTCCAATTCATTCTGGATGGCGGCGGCTTGATCGAAGTTTCCGGCCCGTCCGGCCAAATCCAACGCGCCCCATTTTTCCGTCGCAACATTGGCCACGCCGATGAGCGCGCCGTCAGCCCCCATCTCATAACTCTCGGCGACAAACCGATCATTGCCAGTCAACACCCGCATCTCGGCCTTGTCCCGCTCCAGCGCTTGGATGGTGTCACGGAAAAGATTGATGTCGAAAGACGCTTCTTTGAAGGCGACGACGTTTTCGAGCCCGGCGATGCGGCAGATGGTTGCCGGATCGTAGTAAAAGCTCTTAACCGGTATCTGAAAAAGTACGATGGGCAGCTTGGTTTCTCGGGCCAGATCCTCGAAGAAGCGCACTTTTAGATTCGGGTCGACCTTGCCCCAAGCAAACAGCAGGGGTGGAAAGATCATAACGCCATCGACCGGAATATTCTCCAGATCGCGCAGAAGCGCAACTGCTTCATCCGTCGACTGCGGCGCAATCGTGGCAATATGCACCTTGCCAGCTTCGCGCGCGACCTTGCCGGAAATCTCGTAAACGCGGCGCTTCTCCTCGATGCTCAGCACCGGGCTTTCGCCGATACGCGCGCACGAGACCAATCCCGCGACGCCGGGCAGCGAAGCGAAATAAGCGGTCAGCCGATTTAAGCTCTCCACATCGATAGCTCCGGATCGATCGAACGGCGTTACATGGGGAATGAAGAGACCGCTGAAACGTTCATGAAGCGATGGCATAAATTCCTCCGGCGGATTGTGCTAAGAACTCAATAGGCATTATCGTGATTGAAAAAAACTCAGGCATAAGTAGAACAAATTACCAGGACAGGTCAAGGCGAACAATCGCCGCAGTCGGTCTCGAGCGCAGCCTAAAGTTTCGAGAGGTCGGGCTCATTGTTACCCAGCGAGGGAGCATAAAATGAATGCGGCTATTTCCTGCGACGACCTCGCTCGACTGATGGCGTCGGCGCAGCGTTTCGCGGTTTTCGACGTGCGCGAACGCGGTGAATACAACCAATGTCAGATTCCCGACACAACTTCACTGCCGCGGAGCCAGATCGAATTCCGTGTCGCTGAGTTGGTGCCCGATCGCGATGTGCAGGTGATTGTTTACGACGAGGGCGGCGCGCGCGCGCCATTGGCCGTGACGACATTGACGCGCCTCGGCTACCAACATGTTGTAATACTCGACGGCGGCTTGCGTGCATGGCAAAGCCAAAGACGCCCTACACTTGCCGGCGTCAATGTGCCGAGCAAAGCTTTTGGCGAGCGGGTTCTTCATGAGCGGAATGTTCCCGATTTAACCCCGGAAGAGCTTAAGTCGCTGCAGGATCGTTCGACCGATCTGATCATTCTCGATGTTAGAACTCCCGAGGAGTACGGAAGGTTTTGCATTCCCGGCGGCATCAATGTTCCTGGCGGTGACCTGATCCTCTGGGTCGAAGAATTGAAGCGGCGCAAGCCGACAAATGTCATCGTCAATTGCGCCGGGCGCACGCGCAGCATCATCGGCGCCGCCGCGCTGCGCCGCCTCGGCGTAAGCAACGCCCGGGCGCTCAGAAATGGAACTATGGGTTGGGTGCTTGCTGGTTTCGAATTGGAAAAAAAACCTCAACGGCCGGCGCCGCCCCCACCTGCCATAGGTCGTGACAAGGCTGCGGCGTTGGCGCACCGCATCGCGGAGGAAGAATCCATCTTGTGGATCTCTACTTTAGAGTTGTCGGATGCGCTCGAAAGCAGAAGCATTGATTACCTCATCGACGTTCGCTCCGAAAACGAGTTCGCATCCGGTCATGTGCCGGGATCCGTCAGCATCGCGGGCGGGCAGGCGGTGCAGCGCGCGGATGATTTCGTCGCCGTGCGCCATGGGCAGATCGTTTTCATCAGCAATGAATCTGCGCGCGCCGTCATGGCGGCATATTGGTACCGCCAAATGGGTTTCTCCCATGTAGCGGTGCTGCAAGGCGGTCTGCGCGCATGGATGGAGAGCGGCGCAAAAATCGAGAAAGGATCACGGCGAAAAGAGCCGATGGGTTTCGAAGCTGCCCGTCAGGTTGTGCGCGTTCTCGAGGCTCCAATTGTTGAAGGTTTAATGCGCGATTCCTCGGTTTTGCTTCTCCACGTCGGCACGAGTCTCGATTTCGAAACGGCGCATCTTCCCCGCGCTAAATGGATTTCACGTGGCTGGCTTGATCTTAAACTACCGGAACTTTACCCGGAGCGGACTCAGCCGATCGTCTTGAGTTGTGCCGACGGTCGCTCGTCGATACTAGCGGCGCTGACACTGGGCGAATTAGGTTACCGCGATGTTGTGGTTCTTGGCGGCGGCGTGCGCGCGTGGTCGGCGGCCGCATTTCCCACCGAACAAGGAGTAGACGGCTGCTTGGTCGACTCCAACGACGTCGTTTTATCGCCGTCGATCCGCGGTACCAAGGAAGACATGCAGCGTTATTTGGATTGGGAGTTGACACTAACGAAGTAAGCACGGCAGGCGCATAGGCGCTTTGTGCTCTACCTCAGCAGTTGTCGTATTTCGGACTAGCAAACGTTTTGACGGCTTTGGTGGCAATGTCGAAGCGCAATCGCGGCATGTCGGTCAGATCCTTGCCGTAAACGTGGATCTCTACGGTATTGCGAGTGGTAACGTTGTTCATCTCATGGATGTCATCTCCGGGCGCCACCAGACAAGAAACCATTCCCGCTTTGTTATTGACCACCCCGGTTACTTCAAGTTCGGCATAGCTGGCTTCGGCGGCGTCATCATTGCGCCGGAATCGGGTTTCTTGAATTTCGTTTTCAATTACACCGACCAAGCCCCATGTGTCATGGTTGTGAGCCTTGGCGTTATCGCCCGGACCCCAAACGACGGAGGAAACGTTGAACAGCGGCGCCCGGTGCAGCATATAGCGGCCGTATGCTGTGCTGCCGCGGCGTCTGTACTTCTCATCCAAGCAGTCCGGCTGCTCGATGAGTTTGGCAAGTAGAGGCTTTGCCTTGGCGACGATGCTTTCCTGCGCAGTTTCCGCGCGCGTGATCCGATCTAGATCCTCGATGAAATTCTGCAAGGAATAGCTGGCGGCCATGTTCATTTTCTAGCACGATCCACAGGAAGGTCAAAAGGCGTTCACGCCTTTAATCTGCTGAACCTGAAACAACGACGCATGCGACCTGTGCGGCAGCAAGAGTTCAGGTGTCGTACGAAAATGATCGAGGAAACGATAAATGTTGGTTCGGTAACCAGACGTTGGCTATTTCGACCGTTTAAGTCGTTGTTAAAGCTATGATTAATGAACGAGAGTCTTAGCCCACATATGCCTTCAATCGGCACAACCGTTGCTACCTACAAGGGAAGAATTGCAGAACTGAAGACCGAAGAATGCAACCAAACCTGAACCGATGGGGCGAATATAACTACTACAAATCCGCCACCAATATTAAAACAGCGGCACCTTGCTGTGGACGTGATTCCTCAGGAGGAGATTCGATGAAAATAGCGACCTCTTCGGAATATGATGAGCAAGAATGCATCCTCGATGAGAAATCACAGAGTTCGGCCGCCTATGCAGGTGCCGGCAATGATTGTTTGATTATAACGATGCCGCCGCCCGAAGTGATTGCCCAGTGGGACGGCAATGATGATTGTCGTGAGTTGAAGCGTATCGTACGTGATCTTCGCTGGACCAGCATGATCAGCGACGCGTTGGTTGTGCTGGCAATCACCGCGGCGATATATTTTTCCCCGAGTCTCGACACCCTGCGAGGTCTTGTGGAAAGGACCGCCGTTTCCGTTGCCGAGGCGGCGCGAGCCCACTAGTTTCAAATCTGCTTTAGTCCCCCCATCATATCGATCGGGTTCCCAAGCCACTGTTTGCTTTTAGTCCTTCGCACTTTGTCCGCCGCCTAAATATAAGCATATCGAACTGGTCAACACCGATCGCTCTACTGAATTCTTAAAATGGGCTGGCTGGCTAAATTTCCAAACAATCGGCGCTCCGCCATACGCAAGTCGGTTCGAGCTGGCTTTACTTCTGCAAACGGCGTTGTTTCGGTTGTAGCCGCTCGGTCGCGAGGGTAGAGACTGACCCCGTTTCTTCTTGCCAACGATAGATTGTATTAACCGGAATGTCGGAATCAGGTAAAGCTTCTTTCTGATTTGATACGACTTGCCAAATCCGTTGTGAGGATCGGCGCTTTCCTCGCTGGGCATTGTCGGGAATGAGCTTACCGATTCGCCGCCTCCAGGCAAATCGTTAGAAGAGCAAAAAAAATCGGCCAGGCTTTGGGGGCCTGGCCGATGCCACTGAACGGGGTGAGTCCAGTGGTGCCGTTCTTCCCGAGTAGCTGTGCTAAAGGAGGCAGCGCGGGAAGCGGCGAACTAATTTAGCTCAGCTCTGTTTGCAGTGTGATACCATTTCGATTTCGATTCATGGAGACGCCTTTGCAGATAAGTATCTTTTGGCCAATCCCAAATCCGGCCAGGCAGCTGCTCACCATTGTATGGCGCGCCGTTGACCTTGCTCTGAGAAAAAACGAGCTGCCAAAAACTTGGTGTTTCTAGAGTTTTTTCGATGGTTTTCATTTGAGTCTCTCCTTACCTTTCTGCAGATGATGTGTCCGTTTTTGCTGTGCTGAATCGGTTGCGTATCTGGTTTTCGATGGAGCAGACGGTGTGCCGGGCGTGCGAAATCACTGCACGTCAACTTTGTCGTGATTTTTGCCGCGCTCTTCCCTGGATATCTCCGGCAGCGACGACCTCTTTGAAGGTTTCTAAGGCTCATCGGTCAGAACTGCCACCTCTAGTCTTCGCTGTCTTTAGGTGCACGCGGGCACCAGAAATCATGACGTTTGCCGCATATTGCCGCCCACATACGCCGCACCATCTGGTGACATCCTGTTTGATTTAGATCAGCAGCAAACTTTATGAATCGATGACGTTAGATTGGCTTGCAACGGAACCCGGTGATTCCGCTCGAGTGCAATCCTTACGGATCTGAGTTAACTAATGGGCGTTGAGAAGTTGCGCGTGAAAAAAGAAACGTACGGCTAGAGCGTTTGTGCCGCGAAGCGTGCACCTGTGACTTTAGCACTGGAGGGGTAGAGTGAGAACACTAACGCGGTATTTAAAGCGATGCAGCCAGTCGACGCTCCGTTCTACACGTGAAAGACATCCAGCGTCTCTTTCGCAAAAAGGTCATCCACCTTCATGTTCCGGTTGCTCAGGCCTTGTTCCCGGGAGTACCGAAGAAAAGTTTCCAAAGTGTTACGGTTAGGTTCGACACCGTAGGGCCAATAGTCGTGCCCCATCAACTGTCTGGTTTCGTCCAGGTAATGGCCAGCCCAAGGAAGCGCGGCGTGAAGTGAGTCATTCTTGTAAAGAGTTTCAATGCAGTGCGTCTTCGCTTCGAGCAGCGATTTGTAGATGCTTTGCGCCACCCAGGGGTGGCGTTTATAGATATCTTCGCGTAGGACCATTACGTGCATGATCGGGAATATCCCTGTGCGCTGAAAATGATCTCGTTCGGCCTCACGCGGATTGGCGAAGAGTCGCCGTACTTGCGGGAGCCGCTTAAGATACGGCGCAGGCACCTGGGCTGTCATTAGAGCATCGACTTCGCCAGCCACCAGCATGGCGGAGAGATTCTTGCCTTCGGCGATGGTTTCAACTCTAATGTCGGGCGGTAACTGCAATGGCACCTTCTCTTTGCGGCCCGAAGATTCAAGTCCTCCTGTCAGCCATTGTACGTCTTGCGGATGGACGCCATAATCGTCTTGCAAAAAGCCCCGCAACCATACAGTGGCGGTCATCTGCCACTCGGGCACACCGACGCGCTTTCCTTTCAAATCCTCAGGCTTGACAATCCCGGCTTTGACGTTGACGTAAGCGCATGAGTGTCGAAACTTGCGATACACGAAAGCGGGAATGCCAATGAATGGATATTCGCCGCGCGCCTTGCCCGCCACGAAACTGCCCAACGACATCTCGGCGGCATCAAATTCTTCATTGATCCCCATGCGCCAATGAACCTCAGGCGGTTTATTGATCGTGACGAAGTTGATTTCCATTCCTTCCGCTCTGATGGTGCCGTCGCGCAGGGGCCGCACAATGTCATAATCACCGCAAGCTAAATCAATCTGTAAAACGGCCATGCGTGAGCTCCTGAAGCTTCGTGGATCCTACAAGGATAAAGCTGACCGGAACCGATGGAAATGTGTCCTCGAAAGAATTACTTCCTCTCCTTTAACACTTCATCGGTGAGTGAGTAGTCCATAACCTTAGCTACCGGCACTGGCGTTGGGATCATCTGGGTGGAGTAAGCAAGGTCGTAAATATCCTGTAAGTCCTTTAACGGAATCTTGCCATCCGGCGTAAGACCTTCCAGCCAAAAACGATACGCTTCGTCTGCGGCTTTAGGCGATAGTTTCCACTTATTCTGAACGTAATTAACCATCCACGTTTTCTCTTTGCGATTGAAATCCATCGAGTCGAAGAGAGCGCGGATGACGGCTTTGACCCCGGCGGGATCTTGCTTCAGTTTAGCTTCGCGGGTTGCAATGCCGCCGGAGGCCGAGCGCATATTGAACTCGGTGGCGGAAGCTATTTCACGATATCCTCGCTGCATCATGACAACGTTATGAGGCAGGGAGAGCAGTGCCGCGACTACCGAATTTTGGCTCAACGATTGAACGCTGTTGGAAACCGATCCGGTTTGAACGAAGGTGACTCGTTCGGGATTTACACCTTTTCTTTTGATCAGATCTCTGGCAATGATGTCTTGCAGTGTTGCAAGACGATCGACGGCGACAGTTTTGCCGATCAAATCTTCGGCGCGACGAATCTCCGGGTTGGCAATGAGCCAAAAAAGTGGCCGTTCATGCGTCACCATGATTCCTTTAAAAGGCAGGCCGCGCGCGGCCGCGACCAGCGGCCCCGTGATACCAGTGAGATGGTCGATTTCACCTGCCACTAAGGCGGATGTTTGAACCGCTCCCGCCAGTTGGATCAACTCGACATCGAGTCCGTGCTTCTTGAAGATGCCGGCGTCCTTGGCAACGAAGAAAGTCAGAAAGGTAAGACTAAAAGCAGGGTAGCCGATTTTGACCTTCTTGAGTTCCTGCGCCCCGGCGCAAATCGGGGATGAAAGGATAAACACCAAGGATCCGAAGAGAATGAATCTTGAAATGAATTTCCGTGCCATTGCGTTTGCTCTTTGTGCGGCAGTAAAGCTTCACGCCAATTTTGCCGAAAACGGAACTGTCACCGATAGAGGCGCTCGATAAAGCCTTCTTTCTCTATCTCACGCACGACAGTATCATCAATCACATCATCGAGCGTAACCTTGCCGGCGAGATTGGCGCTGCGAGCGTGATCCAATTGCGCTTTCATTCCGTCGCGCGTGACGTAGGGTGTTCGTTCCAGGATTTTGGCGGTTGTACGGTAGGCATCTTCAAGGTACGCCCTATTGGCCGAAGCATGGTACTTGGCGATGATCTTTTGCGTCCCGTCTTTGTCGTTCTTGAAGTAGTGCGTCGCTTCAGTCAAGGCCATGATGAAGCGCTTTACCGTGTCGCGCCGTTTCGCAAGAAAGCTCTTGGTGGTTGCCGCACAGACCCATGGAAATGCCGGCGGTTTCTGCAGATCGGCCATGCTGATCAGAACTTTGTGCGGCACTGCTTTGCCGACCAGGTGAATGCTCCCGGGCGGATTGATAAATCCCGCCACTGCGCCTTGGCTAAACGCGGCAATTCGTTCCGGTGCCCCACCGATTTGCCTCAAACCCACGTCATCGATTGCCTTCAGACCCAAGCTTTTCAGCAGCTCGCGCGCGGCAACATCTGAGACGCTGCCAATCCGGCTTATCGCGATCGCTTTGCCTTTGAGGGCGTTTGCTGAGGTTATGGACGGGTGGACCACCAGATCGAAATCGATGGTGTTGATGAAACAGGCAACGCTCAATAGATCGGCGCCCTGTACCGCCGCGTTGGCGACACCGCTACCACCAGCCATCGCGATTGGCACATCCTGCCCGAGAATTGCCGCTGCAGTGACCGTAGTGCTGCCGATGTAAACCACGTCAATGTCGAGGCCATGCTTTTTATAGAAGCCTCGTTCTTTAGCAATGTTCCAGATTGCATTGGTGGCGCCGACGGACGCGTAGGAGGTCTTAAGTCTCTCTTGAGCAACGGTATCATCGGTCACACCGACTGCAATAAGACTCACAAGAGCAGCTATTGAGATAAATTTCATCGCGCAGACGTACCTTTCGCGCGCTGCCCGTGGAGACAATCAGAATTCTGCGTCCGGCTTCAGAAGCCCGGCTGAAAGAGCCCCGAACCTAATTATGAGTCTGGAATTCTGAATCTGTTGTTTTTCCCCTCAGAGAGCTCAAGTCAGCGCAGCGATTTTCCAAAAACCTTTTCGATAAATCCCTCTTTGGCGATTTTCTCGACGACACTGTTGTCGATAACTTTGGGGGTCAGCGTTTCCGCGTCCGCGCCTTTGACCGGCTCGAACTCCAGGACCGTAGACACATTTCGCGCATCGACCCGAGGTATCTTCTCAGTAAAGCGAGTGACAATACCGTAGGTTTCATCGAGAAAGCTGGCGTCATTGCGCTTGAAATATTTCGCCAGCACTTTGAGAGTTGCCTCTTTGTCATTGTTCATCTTGGCCACGGCTTCGATGTAAGCCTTCATTGCGCGTTCCACGGTATCGGGATTCTTCAGTAGGAATTCCCGCGTCACTGCCATGACGTTCATGGCGAAGGGAATATCAAGGTCCGCCGCATTCAGCAGAGCGCGCGCCGGCGCTCTTGGCTTGACCGCGGTCACCATTCCGGCAATGTGCTTTTGTTCGAATGCGGCCTGGATCTCCGGCTGGCCGCCCAGCGGACGCATGGTCGCCGTCTGTTCCAATCCTAATTTGCGCAGAATCAACGTCGTTACGGTGTGAGCTGTCGAATTAAACCTTGTAATGCCAAGTGTCTGACCCTTTAATTGTTCGGTTCGGGTGATGTCAGGATGAACGTACAAGGTCATCGGCGGACGATTGGTCATGGCGCCGATTGCCAGCACGGGCGCGCCGCGCGCGGCTGCCAGAACGACGCCGCTGATTCCGGGAGCGCTCATGTCAAGGCTGCCACCGAGAAGCGCCTGGATATTCGTGCCACTTGAAGCGATATAAACCAGCTGAACGTCTAAGCCGTATTTCTTGAAGGTTCCGTACTCATGTGCCATCCAGATGCCTGCCACGGTGGGGCCGACCACGGAATACGACAACCGCAGGGGCGCCGCCGAAATCTCGCCCATTGTGCAAAACCAGAGCAGTGCAACCAACGAGAGCAGCTTCATGGCGCTTTAACTCATCCGAAAGTAAGAAAATACCGGTGAGAGAATCTTGCGAATGGTAAGGCCTCGCGCGAACGGGCTCGTTCACCGACGGACCCGCTCGCGTCTAATTTCGTAGGCAAGGCTTAGGCCTTGAGATGTTTCTTAAAGAATTCTTGGGTTCGGTCCCATGCTTCGCGGGCTGCTGCTGCGTTGTAACGCTCCGGATTAGTATCGTTATTAAAGGCGTGCTGCGCCCCCGGATAAATCTTATGATCGTATGTCTTATTGAATTTTCTCATGGCGGCTTCCGTATCCGGAATGCTCTTGTTAACGCCCGGATCCTTTTCACCGTAGTGCGCCATAATCGGGGTTTTTATGCTTTGCAGCCGATCCGGTTCCGGACTTCGGCCATAATAAACCACCGCCGCCCTGAGCGCCGGAACCTGAGTAACCGTCGCAAACGTCACTTCCCCGCCCCAGCAAAACCCTACCATGCCGATCCGATCGCCGCGGACATCGGGAAGGACGCGCAGATATTGAACTCCTGCTTGAGTATCTTCCGCAACATTTTGCCATGGCGCCAGTTCACGGATATTCGACAATCCGGCTCCCTTGGGGTTGGCCGTAGGCGTGCCGCCGTGACGCGACAGGTAGTCGGGGGCTAAGGCTACATAGCCCTCTTTGGCGAAGCGCCGAGCCACATCGCGAATGTGATCGTTGAGTCCGGCATTTTCATGAACGACTATGACCGCCGGGTATTTACCGGCTTTCAACGGCCGGACTAGATAGGCGAAGATCGGGCCGGCTTTGCCGTCGTATTGAACGTTGTGGGTGAGGATGTCGGGATCGCTGGCCGGGACTTGGGCTGCAACTGCAGCGGAAGGCAGAAGGCTGGCGATCAGGCTGTTTGCCGCTGCCAGGCTCCCGGTGGCGATAATCGCTTGGCGCATGAATTTGCGCCGCGACAATTTACCCTGCTGATATTCGCGCAGTAGTTCTCTTATCTTCTCGGCCATAAGCTCTCCTTTGTGTTGAGTTTTAGCTAGCCAATCATTGGGCCCGCGTGCAACCTATATATTGATCTGAACAGCAAGGTCAAGGTGTATCCTCATTTGTTTGCACCCGTGTGGCTGGATCGCTCCCGGTGGCGGATTGGTCCCATGGGATACCTCCCAAAACGTTGCTCCGATGGTTTAGGTCTGTCAGTCGTCTAACAAGAGACGATGCCGTGGCATGCAAAGGCCTGATAATCTGATATCATTGCACCAGTGCTTCTAGGCATACCATGGACGTAACGATTGACTGCAACAAAAGGAGGACGAAATGATGCAGAAACTCTTTGTGTTTGTCATCAGCTTTCTTTGTGTCGCGCTATCGTCGGCAAACGCGCAAAATTATCCGACCAAGGTCGTCACCATGATCGTACCGTTTGCGGCCGGTGGACCGACCGATACTGTGGCCAGGTTGCTTGGCGGGCCAATGACCAAGACGCTGAAGCAGCAAATCATCGTCGAGAATGTCGGTGGCGCCGGAGGGACGATCGCCGCCAACAGGGTAGCTAAGGCAACGCCCGACGGGTACACCATTTTGATACATCACATCGGCATGTCGACTGCGCCGGCCCTGTACCGCAAGCTGGCTTACAACCCGCTCACTGATTTCGAACCCATTGGCTTGATCAATGAGGTGCCGATGACTCTTGTGGCTAAGAAGGATTTTCCCGCCAAAGATCTCAAGGAGCTAATCGCCTATGTGAAAGCTAACAAGAACAAAGTTAATTACGCGAATGCCGGCGTGGGTGCGGCCTCGCATCTGTGCGGTATGATCTTCATGAGCGCGATCCAGACAGAAGTGACCACGATTCCATACAGCGGTACGGGGCCGGCGATGAACGATCTTCTTGGCGGTCAGGTGGACTTTATGTGCGACCAGACGACCAACACGACCAGCCAGATCAAGGCGGAAAAGATCAAAGTATATGGTGTCACGACCAAAAAGCGCGTGCCTTCGTTGCCCAATGTACCGACCATGGACGAGGCTGGGCTAAAGGATTTTGAGGTTTCGATCTGGCATGCTCTCTATGCGCCCAAGGGCACGCCCAAACCGGTTATCGATACCTTAACGAAAGCTCTCCAAGTCGCGTTAAAAGACCCGACGGTCAAACAGCGCTTCGGTGACTTGGGGACGGAACCGGTCAGCGAGGACCGTGCCACGCCGGAATCATTGCGCAAACACCTTAAATCCGAAATCGACAGGTGGGGACCGATCATCAAGAAAGCCGGCGTGTATGCAGACTAGCTGGAGCGGTTGAAAGAACGAAAAAAGGCCGGGCATATGCCCGGCCTTTTTTTTCTTGACATATTGTTGTAGAAGGCGGCTTGATCATTGCGCACCAAGAGGCTTTTTGCGACCACCAGGCGACTTCTCATGATCCGCAGCACCAGAGATTTTTGGACCGGCGCGATTTACGCTTTAATCGGTTTGAGCGCGGTCCTGATTGCACGCGACTATGGCATGGGTAGCGCCGTAAGAATGGGCCCGGCTTATTTTCCTACCGTCCTGGGAAGCCTATTGATGATTGTTGGGGCGGTCGCTCTGATTCGCTCGTTTATTGTACCGGGAACCGCGATCGGCGCCTTCGCCATCAAAGGGCTCTTGCTGGTCGTATTTTCGGTGTTCCTATTTGGCTTTATCGTTCGAGAAGCGGGGTTGGTTATTGCCTTGCCGCTCCTCGTGATCATCAGCGCCTTGGCCAGCCGCCAATTTCGTTGGGGGCCGACGATTGCCTTGGCGGCCGGGCTCACGCTGTTTTGCTCCCTCGTGTTCATCAAGGGGTTGGGTGTCCCTCTGCCACTTATCGGGCCGTGGTTCGGTGGTTGATGTGAATTGTTGAACAGAAGTATCCCTATGGACCTCGTCAATAATATCACTCTCGGGTTTCAAACCGCCCTTACTCTCGCCAACCTGTTTTACTGCTTAATCGGTGTCTTTCTCGGGACCCTGATCGGCGTGTTACCAGGTCTCGGACCGACTGCGACCATCGCCATGCTGCTGCCCCTCACGTTTGCATTGCCGCCGATATCATCGCTGATCATGCTGGCGGGTATCTACTATGGTTCCCAGTACGGCGGTTCGACAACTTCGATACTGGTCAATCTACCGGGCGAAGCAGCATCGGTAGTGACCACTTTGGATGGCTATCAAATGGCCAAGCAGGGCCGGGCGGGAGTCGCGCTGGCGACATCGGCAATCGGCTCGTTTTTCGCCGGGACCGTGGCGACTTTTCTGATTGCCGCGTTCGGCCCGCCGCTTGCTGCGATTGCGCTGCGATTTGGTCCCGCAGAATACTTTTCGCTGATGACCCTGGGGCTGGTGGCATCGATCGTCCTGGCACAAGGATCGCTGCTGCACGCTTTCGGTATGGTGGTGCTCGGACTGCTGTTGGGACTCGTCGGCACCGATGTGACTTCCGGGGTGCCGCGGTTCACATTCGATACGCCGGAACTCGCCGACGGAATTGGCTTTGTGACCGTCGCCATGGGGATGTTCGGTCTCAGTGAGATTATTCGTAACCTTGAGGCGGAGGCGCAGCGGTCGGTGGTGGTGGCAAAGATCACCACTTTGATGCCGACGCGGCAAGATTTTAAGCGAATGATCGCGCCGATTCTGCGCGGCACGGCGATCGGTTCGACATTGGGGATTTTGCCCGGCAGTGGTTCGATTCTCGGTGCGTTTGCCGCATATTCAATCGAAAAAAAAGTCTCAAAGAACCGAGCGCAATTCGGCAAGGGCGCCATCGAAGGCGTCGCCGCGCCTGAGTCGGCCAATAATGCTGGCGCGCAAACTTCGTTTATCCCGATGCTGACATTGGGAATTCCGTCTAACCCGGTGATGGCACTCATGGTAGGAGCGATGATTATTCAGGGGATTCAGCCCGGACCATCGGTGATCACCGAGCAGCCGGCCCTGTTCTGGGGAATTGTCGTTTCGATGTGGATCGGCAACCTGTTCCTACTAGTCCTCAATCTCCCGTTGATCGGACTCTGGGTGCGAATGATCATGGTCCCGTATCGGCTGCTCTATCCAGCCATTCTCGTTTTCTGTGCCATTGGTGTCTTCAGCCTCAGGAACGCCCAGTTCGATGTCTATATGATGGCACTGTTCGGGATACTCGGGTACGTCTTTTCCAAACTTGGTTGCGAGCCTGCGCCGATGTTGCTGGCATTTATCTTGGGCCCTTTGATGGAAGAGTTTCTCCGACGCGCCATGTTGCTCTCGCGCGGCGATCCCTTGGTATTTATACAACGGCCGATCAGCGCGACATTGTTGGGGATAGCCGTGCTGGCGATGTGCGCTGTGCTGCTGCCTACATTTGGAAAGACAAGGGAAGTGGCGTTCAAAGAATGACGCTTGAACTTTCAGAAGGACGGCCGCTTCGCGATCTTCTGCTCTAAGCCAAAGAGACCGCTAGTAAACTATAGGTGGAAAACTTATAGCGGACGAGCGTGATGCTCACCCTTTGGTAGATGCGACGTTTACGACATAATACGATCGAGAGAGCCGTCGCTGACTGTGATCACGCTGTCAGAACCAAACGTTCCAACTTACACAGCCTTACCTCCGAGGGAGCGAACTTCACCGTTAGAGTACAGCTTAGTGAATATCTGTTTAAACGATCGGGCGCGGCATGATGGTGATCATGTGTCTGCTATCGATAATTCACCTCGGCGGATCAAGTCGACCGTTCGAGGCTTTCGGACGGAACTGCGCATAGATCTTCTTTGGCGCGGCATCAAAATATTTCAACAGCGCGGGGCAGAGCCAACCCTCCATCTCTAGCGCAGGGCAGTAGTACCAGTTACCGCTGAACTCCTCACGGCGCCACTCGAACTCAGCTTGAAAGCCGGGAAACGGTTGCGCCGAGAAGACCAAGGTAAAACCCGACGCAGCGTCAGGTATTCCTTGAACCAATCGGTCGATGATGGCATCGGCGCCGGAAACAAATGGTTCTTGCCTAAGCCCTACTGCCAAGTCATCGAAGACCCATATGCCTCCCGCCTTATACGGGTGAATGGCGATCAATTCGTTCATGCGTCAGCTCCTTTCGAACCGGTAGTAAATACGCTGAGTTCGGGGATGAAGACCTAGATCTGACGATTGCGCACGTGATTTTGTATCCGCACTTCGCGCACCTGCTTTCGCGCACCTGGATCGGTTGTGATCCGCTCCCGTCAGGCTTGCCGATTGTTACGCCCCGGTAGTTACCGTAGCGGGACAGTGAGCAGCAGACAGCCATATACTTAGAGTAGCGAGCGATTTAGGGCTGCTCAATGGGGTG
>JAICEJ010000039.1 GCA_025924215.1 Candidatus Binatia bacterium | reverse complement strand
CTGGGAATGCGGCTTCCTGATGGAAGAAGCGACGCAAACACTGCTCTGCGGTGATCTCTTCACTCAAGGTGGCGCCGATCATCCGCCGATCACCGAATCGGACATTCTGGGCCCAAGCGAGGCCTTCCGTAAGTCGCTGGACTATTACTCGCATACCAAAAATGCCCGCCCGATGCTCGAGAGACTTGCGGCCGCGCAACCCACGACAATGGCGTGTATGCACGGCAGCGCCTGGCAAGGCGACGGCGCCGCACTTTTGCGCGCCTTAGCTGACTCACTATCAGCTTAGTCCAAGCTACTCAGTGCGTGCTTTTCTCCCCTCTTCCATCTCCTCCAACGTCTTAGGCCAGTCGGCTTTGAGCAAGCGCGATAGCGAACGATCGGCGAGCAAGCGCCCGCCGGTTTGGCACTTCGCACAGTAGTTAGTTTCGTTTTCGGCATAAGCGATTCGCTGCACCGGTGAACCGCAGATCGGGCATGGTTTGCGATACTTGCCGTGGACCGCCATGTCATCACGGAAGGCGGTGACACGTTCGGGAAAATTTTTGCCTGTGTCTTTGCGCAATCGCTTGATCCACTCGCGCAGAACCTCTTTGGTTGCTCGATAGAGTCTTTCGATTTCGACCTCGCTGAGATGTTGGGTCTGCTTGATCGGCGATAATCCGGCGCGATGGAGAATTTCGTCAGAGTAGGCGTTGCCGATGCCGCTGAAAACCTGAGGATCGGTCAGGGTTCTCTTGAGCGTGTGATTCTCGTCGGTCAGCGCGGCGCGGAACGCGTTCAGATCGGCGCCGAAGATTTCCAATCCTCCAGGATCGTGTTCGGCCAACCGTTCCCTGCCGTGGACCAAATGAAGAGACGCTCTCTTTTTTGTGCCCATCTCGGTCAATAGTAAAGTACCAGGAGGAAAATCGAGCGCGGCGTGGCCGAATTTACGCGGCACCGGCGCGCCGCGCTTTTTCCAGTGGAACCGGCCGGCGATCATTAGGTGAAAGACCAGAAAGAGCTCGTCTTCCAATTCGAACACGATGCGCTTACCTATACGGTCAAACGCAACGACCTTTTTTCCTTCCGCAGTTTGGATCGGCGGATCGAACGAGCGCAATATGAAAGGGCTGGCTATGCGTATTTTCTGCAGCGGCTGGTTCAGCAGTCGATCTTGAAGTGCTTCGATGTAAACGGTGATATCGGGAAGTTCCGGCATGGTTAGATTTTTTGACTAACACGCGCGCCAATTAGTTGACAAGCGCGACGTCAGAGCATGAGCTAGCCGCGAACTCAGCCCGGACTCCGCCTTGCTTTTCGCGGCGCTTTCTCCTACATACCAGACTCATGAAGATCATGAGAATTTACAGCGGAGCGGACAACGAATCGCACTTCGAAGAAAAAGAAATCGACCTCAAGTTCAATGGCGATATGGAAGTCTCCGAGCTGGAGCCTGCCACAGGAGTTTTTTTTCGCCAAGCTCCGGCCCATCACCTGAACGACTTCCATCCGGCGCCGCGGCGCCAGTACATCATTACTTTGTCCGGCGCGGTAGAGATCGAGACCGGCGACGGCACCGTCAAACGTTTCGGCAAAGGCGATATCATGCTCGCCGACGACACCACCGGCCGCGGTCATATCACGCGGGTGGTCGGCAACCAGCCGCGCGTCTACGTGACTATTCCTCTGAAATAAAGGTATCCCATCGGCAATCTCATCTCAGACGAAGCGCCACAGCGTGGTCGCTTGACGCTCTGCATCGTCCCCTGCTCCAACTTTATGCCATCGATGATGGTGGCAACATTGGGGATCGCCTTGCCTGAAATCAGGCAGTGGTTCTCGCTCTCTGAGGTCGAAGCGGGAAGTCTGTTCTCGGTTCTCATGATTGTCGCGGCCATCACCAGCACTGTCGCCGGTCGTTTTGCTGACAGATACGGACGCAAGACGATACTGATCTCAGGCTTGAGCCTTTTGGCCGCCGGTTTTGCCTTGGCGGGTATTACTTCTAGTCGCCTCTTGTTTTTCTTGTCTCTCGGAATCACCGGATTGGGCTACGGCTTTACGCCGCCGGCACTCTACGCCGTGATGTCGGATCTGCTGCCAAACAAACGCGGTCTCGGCGCCAGCCTGGTTTCGGTTGCTTACGGCATCGGCGGCGCCATCGGTGCTGTCTTGGCCAGCCGGATCATCGCCGTCTCGGGCTGGCGCGCAGCCTTTGTCACCGTCGGAGTCGTTGCCGCAGTGATCATGTTGCTGCAGCTGTATTGGATCCGAAACATCCGCTCGATCAAATCCGCGGTCCGCGGCGGATCTTTCAGAGGCTCTCTCTCGCTGCCGCTTTTGATTCTCGCCTTGGCCGAGTTCATTGGCGGATCGGTTTTCTGGAGTTCGGCTGCCTGGAGTCCAACGTTGCTGCGAAGCGATAAAGCCCTCACACTAAAAGAAACCGGTTGGGTCATGGGGGTGCTCAGCCTGGCAAACATGCTGGGCTCGTTCTGCTTGGGAGCTTTATCGGACAAGTTGGGCCGGCGCCGGGTAATCGTCCTGAGTTCGTTTCCGGCGGCGGTGGCGGCGTTCGTAGTTTACTTTTGGTTGCAATCGCTCCTTGGACTCGCCCTGGGTATGCTTGTGTTTGGCATGCTCAAGGCTTCGGTGCCTGCCTTGGTGGTTGCCTTGGCGCAAGAAGCCTCGCCGCCGGCCAGCGCCGGTACCGCCAGCGGCATTATCATGGCGCTGCACTACACCGCAGGAGTGATAGCGCCGCTAATTGCGGCGAAATTGATCTCCGGCACCGGAGATATTGTCTTGGCGATGATCCTTTGCACTTCAGTCCCCTTGCTGCTCTATGGCACTCTCATCGCAACGGTGCGGGGGCGCGGCAACAGTTAGGCATCCCAGTATTAAAATTGGATCCTATCCCAAGGCTGAGGCGTCATGGCGAAGGATTTTTCCAGGATATCCGCAGCCCCTTCAGCGAAGCCACGAGAGAGTCAGCACAAGTAACATACCAGCAAGCATGCCGCTGACTGCGCTTCTGGTGATATAGGCAACGGCAATCGTCAGAGCCAATGCCAGGGCTCGCGCCGGAGCAAGGTGCAACTCAAACTTTCCACCCGTCATAAAGAGCGTCACTCCGACGATGCTGCAAATAAAAGCGTAGGATAGATAGCGCAACAGCCGGTCCAAGGATTCGGGAAATCTCCGGCCGACAAAAATCAGCTGCGGCAGCGCGCGCACTACGAAGGCCATGAATCCCATGATCAAGATAATGCCGATGCGCGACATTTCCACTGTTCCGCCCCCCAAACCAAAATTGCCAAAAGGCTCGCCGTGACCAACCAACCCCAGACGGGGCTCGCGAGAGCACCGGGCACCGCCAAGAACAACGCAGCAAGGCAGACGACCGGCATTGCCCAGCCGCGCATTTCCACCGCCAATAGCCCTGCGAAATAGCCCGGCAGAATGAATTTCAGCGCTTCTTCAAATCCCGCCGGGAAGCCGAGCGCGACGGCATATCCGAATGCGCTGCCGATAACCCAAACCAAAAAGCTGCTGGCGCCGACGCCTAGAAAGAAAGCCAAATTTTCACAGCCGTCTGTGGACTCAGTGAACCCCGAATCGCTAGCGTCCTGTCGTTCCTTTTGAAACTGCAGATAAGGCACTATAAAACTACTGGCGCTAACGACATGGGACGAAAGTAGCAAACTGAGGCGGTTGACGCCGTGAAAGTATGGCGCCAGAGCCGCGCTCATGGGCAGAAAACGCAAGTTCATGAGAAAGCCTGCCACCAGCACCTGGACTGACGACTTGCCCTCCGTCAGCGGTCCTAAAACCGCGAATTGCGCCGGACCGGAGTAGACCCAGGCGGACATCAGGACAATTTCCGCGAATCTCATTCCGTGCGCTTGCGCGGCAATGCCCCAGGCGAGCGAGGATGGCACGAAGGCGATCCAGATCGGAATCGCCGCTTTCATTCCTTGACGAAAACGGAACGCGAAGCGCATTGAAACCGCTTAGCTGACGGCGGTCCAAAGATCAACCAAAGGCAGCATCTATCGCTTTCCACAATCTCTATGATATTTTTTGCCGCTGCAAAACCTCGTTCCACCGCGCTGAGTCAGTAGAGGTTGCTGAATAACTCCGATTCAGGCTGCTCAAAAAGATCTAGAGGCCAGGCGCGCGAAAATCGAGCTAAGGCGTACTTTCAGTACGTTGCGGCGAGGCGATTTGAGCGCAACGAAGCATACGGATCTTTTTCAGCACCCTGCGAGTCATGTTGAATTCGACCATCGCTTATGCGAACTTGAATTCCCTCATGATCGAACAAGCGACGAACCTGCTCCGCGAGCTGCCCTCAGTGGACCGGCTCCTGAAGCATCCCCGTTGCGAAGCGCTGCTGGCCCGATACAACCGCGACTATCTCATTCAGAAATGCCGGGACGCGCTCGATCAAGCCCGGATTGAAATCAGGCAAGGTAAAAGCTCCGCCGGAGGCGCACTTAAAGACGACGCGATTGCCGCGCGAGTTGAAGCGCAAATCGCAGCGGAGAGCCAACCGGGTCTCGTTCGAGTGGTAAACGCCACGGGCACGATCCTGCATACCAATCTCGGCCGCGCGCTATTATCCCAGGCTGCCATAGACGCGGTTCTCGGCGTTGCCGGTTGTCCGGTGAATCTCGAATACGATCTTACCGCGGGAAAGCGCGGCCGGCGCGAAGAAACCATTGAAAAGTTACTGATTGAGCTGACTGGAGCCGAAGCGGCGACGGTGGTCAATAACAATGCCGCTGCGGTGCTGCTCGCTTTGAATAGTCTCGCCGAAGGCCGGGAAGTCATCGTTTCGCGCGGCGAGCTGATCGAAATTGGCGGCGCGTTTAGGATTCCGGAGATCATGGCTAAAAGTAACGCGATCTTAAAAGAAGTCGGCAGCACCAATCGCACGCACCCGGAAGACTACGAGCGAGCCATCAATAAAAATACGGCTCTGCTGCTAAAAGTGCATACCAGCAACTATAAGGTCGTCGGATTTACCGCCGAAGTCGATTTGGCGCAGCTCGTCGCGATCGGCAAGGAACACAACGTCCCGGTGATGGAAGATCTGGGCAGCGGCGCGCTCATCGATCTCAGCCGCTACGGATTGCCGAAAGAGCCGCTCGTTGCCGAGCGCATCGATACCGGCGCCGATGTGGTCACTTTCAGCGGCGATAAGATTCTCGGCGGTCCCCAGGCAGGGCTGTTGGTCGGCAAGAAAAGTCTCATCGGCAGGATGAACAAAAATCATCTGCAGCGCGCGCTGCGCTGCGGCAAATTGACCTTGGCGGCTTTGGAAGGAACGCTTCGGCGCTATCAGCAATCGCCTGATATCACCCGGGAGATTCCGACTTTAAGAAGCTTCACCCGCGGTGTCGATGAAATCGGCGAACTGGGCAAACAGCTGTTGCCGAGACTTCAACGCGCGCTCGGCGACGGTTATAGCTTAACTCTGGAAGAATCGACTTCGCAGATCGGCAGCGGCGCGCTACCCACTGAAGAGCTACCAACCGTAGTGATCGCGATTTTCCATGAGACGCTCAACGCCAACCGAATCGCCGAAAGCTTTCGCCGCGCCAATCCGCCGATTATCGGCAGGATTCAAGACGGACGTTTTCTGCTCGACTTGAGAACGATCTTCGATGCCGAGGACTTGGTTCCGACATTCAACGATGGTCGCCGCTAACTTTTTGTAACTTTCATGCCTTACATCATCGGCACCGCCGGACACATCGACCACGGTAAAACCAGCCTGATCAAAGCATTGACCGGCGAGGATACCGACCGGCTCAAGGAAGAAAAGGAGCGCGGCATTTCGATCGACTTGGGTTTTGCCCAACTCGACCTCGGCGACGGCAATCTTGCCGGGGTGGTCGACGTTCCAGGGCACGAGCGCTTCATCAAGAATATGCTGGCGGGCGCGCACGGCATCGATCTGGTGCTCTTTACCGTTGCCGCCGACGACGGCGTCATGCCGCAGACCGAAGAACACCTCGACATCGTTCACTTGCTCGGCATCAAGGTAGCCATCTTCGTGATCACCAAAGCGGACCTGGTTTCGCAGGCGCGCATTGCCGAAGTGGAAGAGGAAATCAACATCTTAACTCTCGGAACCGTTCTGGAAGATTCGCCGATCATCGCGGTTTCCTCAGCCACTGGCCAGGGGCTCAGTGAGCTCAAGCAGCTTGTTTCTCAATCGTTGAAGTCTATCGATAGACCGGCGCCGAGCGGCTACTTCCGCCTCCCGGTGGACCGCGCTTTCGTGTTGCAGGGCCATGGCGTAGTGGTAACCGGCACGGCGCGCAGCGGCGAGATCAGGACTGGCGACCGGGTGCGTTGCCTGCCCGGAGAGCAAATTTTTCGCGTGCGCAGCCTGCAGGTGCACGGAGAATCTGTTGAGCTTGCCGGCTGGGGCCAACGGGTGGCGCTGAATCTCACCGGACCCGATACCGCCGAAGTCGCGCGCGGCCACGTCATCTGTCATGAGAAGATCTCACTGACTTCAGATCGCTTCGACGCCTATCTGGAAGTCCGACCCGCGGCGCGCAAGGGCATCAAGAACCATCAGAACGTGAGGGTCCATTTAGGGACCGCGGAACGGCTTGGCAAAGTTATCATCCTCGGCGAAAGGGACCATATCGAGCCGAAGCAATCGGCGTACTGCCAGCTCACGCTGACCGAGCCGATCCTGGCTTTGCGCGGCGATCATTTCATTCTCCGCGATGAAACCGCGCAACGGACACTCGCCGGCGGCATGGTGATCAACCCATGGGCCAGAAGACACAAGCGCTCCGACGATCTGCGCGGCAAACTCGAAAGACTACACCGCGGCGACATCACCCAACTGACGGAAGCGTTCCTGGAAGAAAGCGAAGCGTTTGCCTTGCCGCTAGAATCCATTTACCAGTTCCTCGATTGCCGAGAGGAACTGATTCGCAGCTCCATCGACATAATGAAAAATGTTCGCGCGGTCAGCGCGGAGAGCGAGAAAGTCTACACCACCGAGCCCAAATGGCAGCGTCTCAAAGAGCAGATTTCCAGGATCCTCAAGGATTTCCACGCAACCCATCCGCTGGTTCCGGGCATGGATATGGAAGAGCTGCGCGGCAAGCTCGCCTACGAGCTTTCGCCCAAAGTCTTCCGGCTGGTGATCGACGGACTGATCGGTGAACGGCTGATCGCCAAGGAAGAAAACCTGCTGCGGTTAGCCCAGCATAAACTTCAGCTTGGCGGCCAAGACAAGTTGCTGATGGAGCGGATAAAGAAAATCCTTGCCGAACACGAGATGGCGCCGCCGGAGCTGAAACAGATCGAAAAAGACGCGGCGGTGCCGCGTGCGAAATTGGCCGAGGTGCTGCGCCTGCTCGAAAGAGAGCGGTCGGTGGTCAAAGTAGCCACCGATCTGTATTTCCTAACTAGTTGCGTCGACAAGGTTAAGAATGTGCTTTGCCAGCATCTCGCCGAGCAGGGTGAAATATCGGCTGCCACATTTCGTGACCTGCTGGGATCAAGCCGGAAATATACCATTGCGCTATTGGAACATTTCGATCGAGAAGGCGTGACTCTGAGGGTCGGCGACGTTCGGCGCCTGAAAGCCGCTTCGGTAACTGAAAAGCGTGGCTCAGCGCATTGAATTGACTTTGCGATCGAACTACACTCACAGGTCTATGATGCTCGGAAAGAAAAAAGCCATTCGACTGACGCAGTCAGTCAAAGCCGCGGGTTGAGCCGCTAAGCTCGGCCCCGCCGACCTCGTGCAAGTTTTGCACGATCTGCCAAAGTTCAACCACCCGGACATGTTGGTCGGGACGGAGACCTCCGACGACGCCGGAGTCTTTCGCCTGCGGCCGGATCTCGCCATCGTCAACACGGTCGATTTCTTCACGCCGATTGTCGATGACCCGTATACCTTCGGACAGATCTCGGCGACCAATTCGCTCAGCGACGTCTATGCCATGGGCGGCGAGCCCAAGACATGCCTGAACCTGGTCTGTTTTCCAAAAGGGAAGATGGATATCGAAATCCTGGGAGAGATTCTCAAAGGCGGCGCGGATAAGGTCAAGGAAAGCGGCGCAGTGATCATCGGCGGTCACAGCATCATCGACGAAGAGATCAAATATGGGCTGGCGGTGACCGGGACCATTCATCCCGATAAGATCTACCGCAATGTCGGCGTGCAGGAAGGAGACGCGCTGATTCTAACCAAACCTCTCGGCACCGGCATCATCACCACGGCTCTCAAAAAAGGTAAAGCTGCCGAACAAAGCGTTGATCAAGCCGTTCGGTCGATGACCACGCTCAACGCCATGGCCTCTAACGTGATGCGCAAATTTGCCGTGCACGCCTGCTCGGATATAACCGGCTTTGGCATTCTTGGCCATGGTTTGGGAATGGCCAGCGGCAGCGGTGTGACTTTGGTGATCGAATCGGCCAAGCTGCCGCTTTTGCAGGATGCCACGCAGTTAGCCGAAAAAGGCTATATCACCGGCGGCTGCAAACGGAATCGCGAGTTTTTGCAGGATAAAATATTCATCGAACAGTCTATCCGTGAGGGGCTCATCGAAATAGCACTGGACCCGCAAACCTCGGGCGGACTGCTGATAGCCGTCGCCAACCGGCATGCATCAAAGCTTCTTGAAGAGCTTAAGAGCGCCGGTGTGGACGCGGCAACACAAGTCGGCTATGCCACCTCGCTGCAAAAAGCCTGGGTGCGGCTCGTCTGAACCTGCGGCCAGAGTTTTAAGTAACCTGCTACACTTCTTCCTTCCAAAATTCTCCGGTCGCTCAATTTATCCCGAGTTCGGAAATTCCAAGTGACACAGCCATCAAGCGTTGAGCCCTCCAGAGCTAAGGCAATGCGTCAGCGGCTTGTAGCGTCCCCCATTACTCGCGGCGCTCGGATCTCAGATCCAGATCTCAGTTCTGACATATGAGATTTGCGGATTTGAGATGCTGCAGCGCGCCTTTCGCTCCAGAGTTCACCTCTTGATCGACGCAAACTAGATCTTATTTGCCGCTCGCCAACACCGATTTGATAAAACCGCTCTGATCCAACTCGCGCACTAACCGGCTATCGGCGAAATCCTCGGGTTTCGCTCCCCTGGCTTTTGGAAACTGCTTTTCCAGCTCTTGTAACAAGCTGGCGATCCCTGCCGGATATGGAGGGACACTGAAACCATTTTTGATGCTCATCTCGTATGTCTCTTCCAGCACTTCGCGATCGTCGCTGCGAAAATACTTTCCCATGGTCTTCATGGCAAAGGCCTTGTCGTTCTGCCCGCGAACCGCGCCTTCGATATAAGCTCGGAGAAAACGGCGCACGACATCCTCGTTGCCTTTGAGATACCTGCGGGTAGTCACCAGACCGTTAACGTGATACTCGACATCGAGTTTTGACAGGTCCATCAAGTCCTTGAGCTTAACCCTTTTCGCTTGCAGTGTGGCCGGCGGGGAGATCGCCGCCGCATGAACTTTGCCGGTCATCATGGCAGTCACCGTTTCCGCCGGCCCACCGGTTTGAACCATGGTGACATCGCGCTCCGGATCGAGGCCATTAAGGCGCAACGCGATGCGTGAGGCTAGATCCGATTGAGTACCGAACCGGGTCGTGCCAAATACTTTGCCTCTCAAATCTTCCATACGGCTGATGTTAGGCTGGCTGAAGATCCACCAGTTAAATTTCTTCGCGATAGTCGCGATCACGACCGTATCTGTGCCCGACAGGGCGGCCTGAATCGGACCCGCGCCGCCCGCTTGAATGATCGGCAGCTCTCCCGACAGCATCGCCTGCAGCGCCAGCGAGCTTCCGGGAATACTGATGAGTTCGACATTGAGCCCGTTTTTTTCGTAGTAGTTTCCTTCTTTGGCAAACCAGATGGACATCTGCGCCGCCGATGCGGAGCCGCCGCCGCTTCGTAAGTTTTCGAGCTTCTTCTCCTGAGCAAGCAAGCCCGATGACCCAGAGATTGCAGACAAAATCACAGTGCACATTATCAGCCGATGGATGATCATACTTTCTCTCCTCATCATAAAAACGCCCATCACGGCCCTATATAACACAGCTTTAGCCGCTCTTGTCGAGAAAGCGCCTCAGTGACACAGTCACTTACGTGCCTATCATTTTAGCGGGCACAGCTTCGTATGGACTCGTAAGAGGACATTCGTATCTCAATTACTTTTTTGGCCGCTATACTTCTCCCCTTGCCGAAATCCTATATACTAGCTTCATCGCAGCTTAGAAACGCGAGCCTGACAATTTGGGCAAATTTCCTTGCCGGTGCTCAAAAGATCCTCAGACGAGGAGCGCGAAATCCAACCGGTTAGGACAGGGAGACTACCGTGAAGAGAACAAGCATGCTTTGGGTGATCATCATCGCATTATTTCTAACCGCTTCTTGTGATCAAATTTTTGATCGGGACGGAGGAATTTTTAACTGGCCAGGATCGACCCGGGATCTGGAGGGTAGCTGGTACGTTAACGGTGATCGCAATCTACGCGCCGAAATACTCTCAACCCCGTCGGGGCTAGAAGCGCGCAACGAGCGCGGCCAGGGCAGCCGGCTAGATATCACCGGCGGCGGCAGTGTCCGTGCTCTGGACTGGGAAGGTGGTCTGCGAGGCACTGTCCGGCGCGACCAGATCGACTGGCAGAATGGCACCACCTGGACGCGGGAGGCGCGTAACCGATAACCAAGCGATACGGCCACTTACTGCGTTCGCTTCCAAGCTGTTCGTAATTGACAGCTGCTCTCTAGGAGATAAGGCAGTAGAGTTCGTGGATTTGCGTCGTCAATTATCTTGAAGCCGCGTATTAACTGCGACATCAACAGCCGACGCGGGCTGCTCATCCGGCAACGCCGGCCACTCGCGCATAAGCCGGCCATAGCCACTGATCGGATAGGCAAGCCCAAGCCGGGAAAGCACGTACCATAGCATCGCCGGATTACTGGCAATCACCATCATTCCAAGCTCGCGCTCGATTTTCTCCAGAACTTTGATCGGATCGAGCACCGCGCCCTGAAAATAGATGGCATCGACAGGATCAGTCGCCCTCAGATTCTTCTTTGTCAGTTCGAAGACGTCATCCGGGTCCATGCGTTTCGGAACAGCGAGATTTTCAAAAGGATGCGGCGCCACCGCATCCACTCCTAGCTGCTCCAAATGCCCGCAAATCAGCTGATTCAAACGCTGATCGAACGGCGTCAATAAAAGAACCCGCTGGGCGCGGTAAACTCGAAGCGCTGTAACACAAGCGTGCAAAGCCGTCGTGAAAGGAACCGCAAGCGCCGCTTTGAGCGCATCGAACAGTCCGGGATTAAGCACTTCCGTAGGCGCGGCGGTGAGAATAACCCCGTCCCAGTGTCGCTGTGCGATCAGTTCTTGGAGCCGCTCCACGATGCTCTGTTTTTTATCCGCAATTTGATACAGCGATTCGCCGTAAAGCTGCAAACCGACAAAATCGAATTTAACCGCTTCGGGAATCATCGGAAGAAAGCTACTGTAGTGCGGCATGGAGCCGGCCCCGCCGCTGACGAAGCCGATTGTAGCTTTGATCGGATCTGCCATCTTCAACGTTCCTCTCAGACCTCGGTTATCCGGACCGATCTCGCCGTTAGTTTACCCGGAACACTTCCCGAAACAATTTGCCGTAGTGGTCGATTTTCTCTCCCAACTCAGGATTGCTTGGCCAAAAATTTATTCCCCGGGTAAGACTCGGCGGGTTGGCCTCGACATCCTTATGAGCTGGAACTCGCTGAAACCTCTGACTAACAATCGTCTGTCCTTCTTTTGACGTGGCGAAATCGACAAAGAGTCTCGCTGTGTTAGGATTGGGCGCGTCCATACCCACAGAGATGCAAAGAAGATTGGCAACTACCGGCTCCACCGCCACCCATTTAATTGGCGCGCCGTCGCGCCTAATCCGCTCCGACCGATAAGCATAGGAGTTGATTGAAGCCGCGCCTTCACCCGCCGCCACCAGTTGCGAGATCAACGTATGGCCGCGCCGGAAGGTGATTTCCTGCTGGGCCAGCGCGCGCATTAGCTTCAGCCCCTTGTCTTCACCGCGGATAAGCAATTGGTTGGTGAACCACTCATAATCCTCAGAGTGCATCATCAGCCTGCCTTTCCAACGTGGATGCAGCAAGTCTTCGTAACTGCGGGGAACCTCTTCGGGCTTGACCTGCCGATCGTTATACGAGATCACGTGGGTATTGGTAAAAAAAGTTGTCCAATAACCCAACGGCTCTTTGAAACCTTGCGCATAGCGGTTGATCTCTTTCGGAAAATAAGGCGCGAAGAAATTTCCTTTCTTCAACAGGTGAGTTTCGAAGCCACTGTTGATCATGACATCAAAGGCACGCCGGCCGCCACGGGCTTCTGTGATGACCTTGTTATAGATAGCTGCGGATGTAGCACGGTAAACCTGCGGTTTGGCAAAGGAATATTTTTTGGTGAATGCCGTGGCAAGAAAGTTCAGATCGTCGAGATTTGGCGAACCGTAGATTACCAGTCCCCGCTCATTTCTCGCCTCGCTGAGAAGGTCCTCCTGCGCCAAGGTAACGCCGGACATTCGCACAGCCAAGAACAACGTGAGGAATGCGACAATCTTCATCGGCAACTTTGCAGCTCTTACCGGAACCGACAAAATATTTTAAATAGCCAGTTTTCTATTTAGTCTTCGCCTTGTACGTATCGATAGCCTGTTTAAGATCGTCGTATTCTTCGCATCTGCCAAGCATCGGGCAGGCCTTTTTTAGCGCGGCAAGTTGTTTTTCGGCGTTGGCCATTTGATTTAGATCAAGATAAAGCTCGCCCAGATATTCATGGGCGCTGCGATGGTTGGCATCGATCTTTAGGGCGCGCTGATAGTGCTCCATCGATTTATCGAAGTTACCCGTTTTTCTATAGCTATAGCCGAGCATGTTGTGGGCATCGGCATCATTGGGCAGCTCCTGCACCGCCTTCGTGAGATGCCCCACCGCAGCCTTGTAATCCTTCGCATCGATGGCCTTCCGTCCGGCTTCCATATTCGGATTCTGCGGTCCGGTCTTGGGCTCCGGCAAGTCGGCGAAAGTGCGAGTCTGTGTCAGGACCAACATAATCAACGTAATGGCGGCTAACAGCGATTTCATACAGACCTCCTTGTGATGAGTGCCGAACTTACCAATGGTGGTAGCTGAAAGGCAAGACTTGTTTTTTCAGTCGTCTTAGTTGAACCCAATCTTCCTGTTCTCTCATATTTGCCACTATTTTTTTCGCAGGTCCGCTCTAGCCTCGCGGAGCATCGAAAGATCGACTAGACGGTCCGTGGGAATCTCAGCGGCAATGCCGGACTCCTGTCTGATTTTATTGAGGATCGACTTCAAAACCGGCTCTTCAATGTCACCGTCGGCATTCAACACTTGTTTGATCTGCCGGTAACTGTCAGCCGCGACGTTCTGCTCCAAACCGAATTCCTTCTGTATAAATGGAATAACCTCGGCATCATTCTTGAGAATCATCTCGTTGCTGCGCAACACGGCGCGCAAAACAGCCTTGATCTGCTCGCGATGAGTCTGGATGTGGCTCATTCTTCCCACCAGCCCTCCTTGCACGTCGCGCACATCGAAGGTATCGCCGAGATCGACATAGCCGGCCAAGGTTGCCATGGAGGTATATGGAGCCGTGAGAATCACCGCATCCGCCGCTTTGCCGGTCAGTGCCGCATAGCTGTTTGCAGTGGTATTGGTGGCTATGTAATTGATCTTGTCACCGGGACCATCACGGCCCAGCCGTTTTAACACCGTTTGCGCGCCATAGTGCGCCAGCGAGCCGATGCCGCTGACCGCAACATTTCTAATTTTCGCCGGCGTCATTCCCGGCTGGCCGATCAGACTGAAACTCAATCGGGTTTGGATGAATATCAATGCCCTCACCGGTAATCCTTTCATCGCCGCGCGCAGTGACACTCCGGTCGAGCCGGTGTAATCAACTTCACCCGCAGCTAAGGAAGTCACGCCGATGGGCGGCCTCATGATGATAATTTCCAGATCGAGCCCTTCTTTTTCAAAGAGCCCTTTTGACTTGCCGAAATAATAGGGAAGGTAGGTCAAGGCCTTGGCGGCCACTGTGAGCCTGACTTTTTCCAAGGGCTTCTTGGTTTGTTGCTGGGCGCGCGCTGAATCCGGAATAGCAAGAAGAACGGCAAGCAGTAGGATGCTTACCACGGTCATCGTTGGTTTCATGAAAGCTTCTCCGAGAATAAAAAGTTTTTCATTTCTTACCTGCCAAACTCGCGCCGAATTTCTCGAGCATCTTCTTCTTCAGTTCCGGACTGGCGCCCGACACTTTCGGGAACTCATGGATCCACTCATACGGACGACAGGCATCGATAATGCCGCGCGATTGAAAGCCGCGCTCCTCGGGCGGAATGATCGGATCGATCGGATTGCTCCAGCAACGGCGCAGGATATCGATATCTTTGATCGGATCGGTTCTGGTGCATAACGCCCAAAGCAGTTCGTTGCTGTCCCAAATATCGATGTCATCATCGACCACGACAACGTAACGGGTGAGCAGCGCCGCCGCCCGGCATTGCGCCGCGATCAGCGCCGCTTGCTTGGCATGGCCGGGATAGCGCTGCTTAATGGCCACCACAACCAGCATGCGGGTTTGGTAGTAGGCCACTCCCCTGATATCGGGCACCCCGGCTTTGTCGAGGTAGTTCCAGATGTAAGCCGCACGGATCAGATTGCTCTCGGCTCCGGGCGCGGGACGAAATGGCGGCGCTCCGGTGATAATAGGATCATCGCGATACATCAATCGCTTCACCTTGAGCATCGGCTCGCAGCGGAGGCCGCCCGCATAATAGCCGGTGAATTCGCCAAACGGCCCCTCCGGTATTTTGGTGCCGGGGATGACTTCGCCTTCAATGGCGACTTCCGAATAGGCCGGGATCGGTAGCTGCGTGTTCTTGCCGAGAATTACTTCGAAAGCCTCGCCACGCACACCGCCGGCATAATCGTACTCCGACTCTCCGGGCGGAACGTCCATCTGACCAAAGAACCATAGCAATGGATCCGGTCCGAAACTAATCGCGACCGGAAATGGCTGCCCGCGGTCGAAAAATTTTTGCCGGTGAATGTTGCCGTGGTGCCCCGGCGACATGTAAAGCGCCAACGTATTCTTGTCGTGCACCATAACACGGTAGCAACCCAAGTTGATCCAGCCTTCGTCAAGATCGCGGCTGATCGTGACATCCAACGTGCCCAGATAGCGGCCGCCGTCGCCTTCATGCCAGAAGGGTGCGGGCAATGAGAACAGATCGATATCGCTGCCTTCGAAAACATTTTCCATGAGCGGTCCCGAATCCACAACCCGCGGGGGAATCAAACTCGGCTGGTCGAGCCGCTCTTTCCACGCGGCGATAAATTGATCGCGCGTATAGTCGAGCGGCAGGTGATTAGTCAGGCACTGCCGCTTCAAGGTCGGATTGTGAATCCCCGTGAGCACGCGGCGTCCGGCGGGATAGCCGATGATTTTATCAAAAAGAACCGCCGGCGGCGTTTCTGAACGGGCCGCCACTTCGGCCACCGCGCCGATTTCTTGATTCCAGTCTGCGCCTTCCACCACTCGAAGCTCGCCGAATGATTCCACGCCCTCTAACCAGCCGCGCAAATCGCGATAATGCATTTAGCCCTCCTGTGAAGTTGGCGAGGATCTTAGAACGGACCGGACGCCGCTACAACCGAGCACTGAATTCTATTTGCCGCATGGATTCCCACGTCCAACCAAAAAAGGTCGTCCCACTTCACAGCAAACCGCGGATTGTCTATCTTCTAATGAGCAGCGCTCGCAGCAGCCAACCGTTAAGTGCTGCACCAAAGGAGAATCCCATGCCGCTTAAAAACCTATTTCTCGTAAGCTTTGCGTTGATATCGATGTTGATCCTTTCATGTTCGAGCGAAACTCGCTCCCAATTCTCCAGCAGTCAATACGCGCCCGGCACCGGACCGGCGGACAAGCTGCAGTTGCCGGCTCCCTTTGCGACGCCTTCCGTGCGTAACACCTCCAAAGTGATCGGCTGGCCTGCTGGCAAAATGCCGGCTGCCGCGCCTGGTTTTACTGTGAGCCTGTTTGCCGAGGGGCTTAATAACCCGCGCGAGGCTTATGTGCTGCCGAACAAAGACATTCTCGTCGTCGAAGCGGTTCGCCAGTTTCCTGACCGCCCAGCCAAATCGGCGAACCAAATCACCCTTTTTCGCGACCGAGATAATGACGGCAAGCCGGAAGTTCGTGAAGTTTTCTTGACCGGCTTGAATATGCCGCACGGCATGCTGCTGCTGGGTGAGTGGTTCTACGTCGGTAACACCGATGGAGTGGTGCGCTACCCATACCGCACCGGCCAGACCAAGATCGACGGCAAAGGCGAGAAGATCCTCGATTTGCCCTCCGGTGGACACTACACGCGCCACTTGATCGCCGATCCCGCCGGCAAAAAGATTTACGTCGCGGTGGGCTCCGGCTCCAACGTCGATGAAGACGGCAGAGACGCCAAGGATCCACGGCGAGCGGCGATCTTGGAGATGAATCCCAGTGGTAGCGGCATGCACGTTTACGCCAGCGGCCTGCGCAATCCGGTGGGAATGGATTGGGAGCCGAAAACCAAAACACTGTGGACCGTTGTGAACGAGCGCGATCTCTTAGGCGACGATCTGGTTCCCGACTATCTCACCAGCGTCCAGCCTGGCGCTTTTTACGGCTGGCCCTATTCTTACTTTGGCCAACACGAAGACCCGCGCAAGAAAGGACAGCGACCCGACCTTGTTGCCAAAGCGGTGAAACCCGACTATGCCTTGGGCGCCCATGTTGCCGCCCTCGGATTAGCTTTTTATGACGGCAAGTCTTTCCCCGCGCGCTATCACGGCGGCGCGTTCATCGGCATGCGCGGCTCATGGAATCGCTCGAAGATGGTCGGCTACAAAGTCGCGTTTGTCCCGTTTGAGAACGGCAAACCCGCCGGCCCGATAGAAGACATCCTCACCGGCTTTATTGCCGATGAAAGCAAGTTCGAAGCTTACGGCCGCCCGGTCGGCGTCACCGTAGCTCCCGACGGCTCACTGTTGGTTGCCGACGATGCCGGCGGAAAGGTGTGGCGGGTTAGCGCGAAGAGGTAAACCGGACGTAACATCGGAACTGATCCGCAACAGCGTTAATCTGTCAAAGCGTCTGGAGCGGCTATGACTCCGCCAGCTATAGAAGTATGGAAAAGCCACCGATAAGAACGGACTTCATCGAACATGACTGCGGCTGTAGACGTTGGTACGAATCTGTAGTAGGGCGCCCAGTCGAAGAGTTAAGGGAAGTAGTCGAATACTGCGCTATTCACGAGATCGAAAGCGACAGCTCGTGAAATACTCGGCTCGTAAACGGAGAGAAAGATGAGCACAAAGTGCCGGGCGGCGATTCTGGTAGAGCCAAACCAGCCACTAGTCATCGATGAAGTCG
>JAICEJ010000038.1 GCA_025924215.1 Candidatus Binatia bacterium | reverse complement strand
CGGCGCCGGCATCGGCTGCTTCGCATGTTTCGTAACCCATATGGCGTAAGGTGATTGTGAGCACGCGTCGAACGTCAGCCTGATCATCAATGATTAGGATCTTCTTGCGACCAATCGATGGACTTGCCTGTCCTCCGCTAGCCTGCGCGCAGGTTCCCTGGCGCCGGTGCTCGACACATTCAGGACAGAATTCATCTATCGGAGGAGCACCGTGGTCGTGTTTGTCGAAATCTGTAACCGGCCAATTCGAACAATTTGAGCAGAAATGCCAAAGATCCGTGTTGTGCGTCTTACGGTAAGAAATTTTCGTTGCCACGGGTCGCCGGATCGCAAATGTCGTTCCGGCTGCTTTGGCAACTCTTGTCTAGAAATTTCTGCCGCAGGACATTTGAGATGGCGGTTGGTGAGAGGTGTAAGCGCCTGTAACGATCAAGCAACGCTTGAACAGGGCAGTGTCATGTTGTCTCCATAGCAGCTCAAACTGCTAACCTGAGCTTCAGGTGAGCCCAACTTTTATTGGCAGCTAGGTGTTTACAACCCAGCCCGTGATACGCTAATAACTTCAACCACCGACTACCGCATGAATCGTGACTCGATCCCGAACGACCTTAGGCAGTTTATTCTGGAGAGAATCGAATCGGTCGCTTATCTAGAGGCATTATTGCTTCTTCGCAGCAAACCAGATGCCCCATGGAGTTGTGAGGCTGTGGCGAACCGGCTCTACATCGATCAGAAACAAACCGCCGAATTACTGGCTCGCCTCGATGCAGATGGTTTCGTAACGGCAGCAGCGGCGGAGGAGAACCCGGTGTACCGATACCGGCCGGCCACGGCGCATGTACACCAGATGGTCGAATCCTTAGCCGATTTCTACGGCAAGCATCTTGTTCCAATTACAAACCTGATTCACTCCAAGCCGAAAAACAGAGTTCAAGAATTTGCCGATGCTTTTAGGCTTAGAAAGGACAAATGAATGGTCGCCGGTGTTTTTTATACGCTTTGTACGGTAACCGCTTTCTTTTGTTTTTGCTTGCTGTTGCGGGCTTATTACCGCAGCCGGTACAAGTTGCTGCTCTGGGGCAGTTTGTGCTTCTTGGGGCTGACCATCAACAACGGGTTACTAGCCACAGATAAACTGCTTTTAGGACCGGAGGTGGATCTTTTTACTTGGCGCCTGGTCGTCGCGTTGATGGCAATGATGGTTCTCTTATATGGAATCATTTGGGACGTGGATTGAGGGAGCTGCCGTATGGATTTTATGTTATTAGGGGCTATATCGATGGCTTCATTAATAGCGGGATTGTTCTTCCTCCGGTTTTGGAAAGATACTGGCGACCGCTTCTTTCTTTTCTTTGCTGTTTCGTTCTTGATCGAAGGCGTAAATCGCGCTGCGCTGGGATTCTCCAATGATCCCAACGAGGGACAGCCATTCTTCTACTTCGTTCGATTCCTCTCCTTTCTACTGATCCTGATTGCGATCATCCAGAAGAACATGACCAAAGATCCTCCCGCCAAAGACTCGTCTATTTAGCCGCCGGTAAATGGACCCAAGGGGCATGAACCGCGCGACCTCTACCTTCGTGGCAGTCAGTGCACTTGTTGCAATGGCTGTGGATTCTGAGGCATGCATTCAGGAATGATTCTTTGCAGTTCTGGGTAAAGAAGCGCGATCATCTATTGATGGAGTGTCTCCAACAGATTTCACGTCCTTGCTTTTGATGGCGCTGTCGATTTTTTCTAACACTTCGTCGAGCTGATACGGTTTCATAATAACACCGCTTAGTTCCTGCTTAGCCAGTTCCGTCTCAAGCTGAGAGGCGATAAACCCCGTGGCGAAAATTGCCTTAATGTCAGGATCAACCTCTTTCATCTTTCGATAAGCTTCCCACCCGTTTAGCTTCGGCAATCCAAAATCAAGGATTACTGCCGCGATCTCGTCCTTATGCCGATTGTGCATATCGACAGCTTCAGCGCCATCCGCTGCAGTTAACACTCTGTAACCAGCTCGCTGCAGATGTATCTGCATCAAGCGTAGCTGATGCACCTCGTCGTCGACGAAAAGAATCATTTCACCGTTGGCCACCAGTGTCTCAATTTTCCTGCGCGGCGGTTCCGCTCGGGCATCGCTTGCTTCGGCCTGATCTTTGGGGATGGGAAGAAAAAGCCGAAAGCTTGCGCCGCGATCAGGCTCGCTTTCGACATCGATAATACCGCCGTGTTTACCGACGATCCCATAGACCACCGCCAGGCCCAATCCCGTTCCTTCTCCCTGGCGTTTGGTCGTAAAGAACGGCTCAAAAATACGACTCTTGGTTGACATGCTCATGCCTATGCCGGTGTCTTTGACGGTGACGCAGCAGTACAGTTCCTCTTTCACTTCTTGAGAAATCCTGCGCAGCTCGGCTCCGTCAACTATATCGGTGGCAACGATCAGCTTTCCACCATCCGGCATGGCGTCGCGCGCATTGAGGCAAAGGTTGAAAACCGCCTGATGAATTTGGTGGGGGTCGGCCATGATCGACGGCAAGTCCGGTTGTAGATTCCAGATGACTTCGATCTGTTTAGGAAAGGTATCGTTGATAATCCCTTGAAGCTTCTGCAACACACTTGTCACTCTGACAGGTTCGAACTTGGTTTCGGCCTTGCGCGCCATGGCCAGGAGCTGCCGGACCAAAGAAACGCCGCGTTCGACGGTTTCTATAATCACTTCTACATGCTCGGAGTTTTTGTCCTTGCCGTCGCTATTCTCCAAAATCAGATTGGCGTACCCGGAGATGATGTTGAGGATGTTGTTAATGTCGTGGGCAATTCCGCCGGCCAAAGTGCCGATGCTTTCCATTTTCTGCACTTGGAGAAGCTGCTCTTGCAGTTTTTCCCGTTCACCGATGGTATGGGCTAGCTCAGCCGCCTTTTCGACATATCGTTCTTCGAGATCGGAGTTGAGTCGTTTAAGCTGTTCTTCGGTCTTCTTGCGGGCAGTGACGTCACGGAAAATGGCTGAAAAGCCGACGAGCTCCCCATGATCATCGACCAGCGAGGTGACCACAACATTGGCCCAAAAGCGAGAGCCATCCTTGCGCAGGCGCCAGCCCTCGTCTTCATATCGTCCCGCCCCAGCCGAGTCCTTCAGTGCCTGGCCAGGCAAGCCCTTTTCCTCGTCTTCCGGCGTATAGAAAGCGCCGAACAATTTGCCAATGGCTTCATGCTGGCTCCAACCGACAATCCGCTCGGCGCCCAAATTCCAGGTTGAGACCCGGCCGCTCGGATCCATCATAAAAATCGCGTAATCCTGCAAGCTTTCGACCACCATTCGAAAGCGCTCTTCGCTTTGCCGGATTGCTTGTAGTTTTAGCTGCTCGTTCTTGTGAAACAGGTCGACGAAAACCGAAACCTTGGCCTGAAGAATTTGCGGCACAACCGGTTTGAAAAGGTAATCAACGGCCCCGCTGGCGGCTCCTCGAAAAACGTCCGATTCCAAGGTATCGATGGCAGAGATAAAAATAATTGGGGTGTAGCGAAACCTTTCTCTCTGTCGAATCAACGCGGCAGTCTCAAAGCCGTCCATCACCGGCAGGCGGACGTCCATAAGGATCAGCGCAAAGTCCTCTCGTAACAACAGGCGGAGTGCCTCCGTGCCCGACGAAGCCGTCGAGATGTTTCGCCCCGGCCCTGCGAGAAGCGCCTCCATGGCCGCGAGGGTCTTTACATCATCGTCAACTACGAGGATGTTCGCCGTTGGTGCGTTCATAACCGACTCCGGAATTAGTCTGCTTGCCGAAAAGCCATATGCGTAGTAGTCCGAGCAGCTCCTCTGTATTGACCGGCTTGGCGATATAGTCCGAAGCGCCTGCTTCCAGGCATTTTTCGCGGTCACCCTTCATGGCCTTAGCCGTCAGCGCGAGAATAGGTAATAGCTTGTGTTTTGTGCTTTTCCGGATCAAGCCCATGGTTTCATAGCCATCCATGTCCGGCATCATGATGTCCATTAGCACGGCGTCAATCACTTCCTCTCGATCGAGAAGCGAAATCGCCTCTTTACCGGTTTCCGCGCTGATGACGCGCACACCGTGCTGTTCGAGTAAGCTGGTCAAGGCAAAAATATTGCGCACGTCATCATCCACGATCAGCACTGTCTTACCCCTGAGCGCCTCGTCGCTATGGCGCAGTCGTTCGAGCATTTGTTGTTTTGCAGGAGCGAGTTCGGTTGTTAACAAGTGTAGGAACAAGGATGTTTCATCGAGCAAACGCTCGGGAGATTGAACACCCTTGATGACCACACTCTCGGCCAGTTGTGCCAGCTGCAGTTCATCTTGCTCGGTCAAGTCTTTGCCCGTAAAAACGACAATCGGCAAATCTTGCAGATCGCGTTGACGTCGGATGCGCTCCAGCAAATCGAAGCCGGTTATGTCCGGCAGCTTCAGGTCGAGAACCATGCAGTCAAACTTCTTTGAGCGCAAAATGTTCCAAGCCTCGCCGCCGGTGTGCGCCGTAGTGATCTCGACCCTATCGTGGGAGAGCAGTTCAACGATGCTCTGCCTTTCTACCGCGTCGTCTTCCACGATCAGGAGCTCCTTGCGGTCTGCCCTGGCATAGCCCAAGACGCGGTCAATGGCGATCTCCAACTCGCCGCTAGTGGCCGGTTTGATCAGATAAGAGAAGGCGCCGTGACCCAGCCCCTGTATGCGCTCTTCTTCGACGCTGACGATTTGCACCGGGATGTGGCGCGTAGTCGAGTCTTGTTTTAGGTTGCTCAACACGGTCCATCCGAGCATGTCAGGCAGGAAGATATCCAATAGGATGGCAACGGGATTGAATTCGCGCGCCAGATTGTGGGCGATCGAACCCTTGTTGGTAACTACGGCTTTGAAGCCTCGCTCACGCACCAAGTCCAATAACAGTCCGGCGAAGCGAGGATCATCTTCAACAATAAGGACAACCGCGTCCTTCGGTAGAATCGTTTCGCGATCGTCGGCGATCTCTTCAGGCTTGAGCGAATGCTGCACCACCAGGGGAGCCGGATTAAATGTCGTCCATCTTGACGAGAAGTCGCCGGACGCCGAGGCAAAGTAGTCTTCCGGCAAATAGAGCGTGAAGTTGCTGCCTTCATTAACGTTGCTGACAAGCCGGATCTCTCCGCCCAATAACGTCGCGAGCTCTCGGCTGATGGCCAGCCCAAGACCGGTGCCGCCGTAGCGGCGGCTGGTTCCAGCATCGGCTTGGTGGAAAGCCTCGAAAATGATTCTCTGCTTGTCGGTCGGGATGCCGATACCAGTGTCGCTGACCTCAAAAGCGATCACTCTCGAACTATTTTTGAGTATCGGGTGTTCCGCACTCCAGCCCGCCTCAGCCACTCTCATTCGGAAGACAACGCTTCCATGCGTCGTAAATTTGAACGCATTGGAGAGCAGATTTTTCAGCACCTGCTGGAGTCGTTTTAGATCGGTGATCATGCCTTGCGGCAGTTCGGTGTGCGTTTCAATCTTAAAAGTAAGATGTCGCGCTTCCGCCACATGGCGGAAGCTTCGTTCCACCGCTTCCTGCACTTTGCTGAAGAGAACCTCCTCAGGTTCCACGGTGACGGTACCGGATTCAATTTTAGAAAGATCGAGAATGTCGCTGATCAAGTTCAGCAGGTCGCCGCCGGAGGCGTGGATGTTACGGGCAAACTCAACCTGTTTTGTGGTGAGATTCCGGTCGGGATTGGATGTCAGCTGCTGCGCCAGGATGAGGATTGAATTAAGCGGGGTGCGCAATTCGTGCGACATGTTGGCGAGAAATTCCGACTTATACTTGGACGCCAGAGCCAATTCGGCGGCCTTCTCTTCAAGAGCGTGGCGCGCCTGTTCGATCTCCTGATTTTTGCGCTCCACTTCGGCGTTCTGTTCGGCGAGCTGTTGAGCTTTGGTTGCCAGCTCTTCATTGGTTTGCTGCAGTTCCTTCTGCTGCGTTTGTAGTTCGCCGGCAAGTTTCTGGGACTGCTGCAAGAGACCTTCGGTTTGCATCGTTGCCTCGATGGTATTAAGGACGATACCTATGCTCTCGGTAAGCTGGGCAAGAAAGGTCAAATGGGTTGATGTGAATTCAGCCAGTGAGGCCAACTCGATGACAGCTTTGGTCTCTGCCTCGAACAGAACCGGCAGCACGATCAGGTTGCGCGGGCGGGCTCGGCCCAAGCCGGAAGTAATTTGCACGTAATCAGATGGGACTTCGGAGAGCAAAATGCGCCGTTTCTCAATGGCGCATTGACCCACCAAGCCGACGCCGATGGGCAGTTCCGCTGCCGCACTCTGAGTCGCTTCCCGCGCATAGCTGGCGAGCATTTTCAGCCGCGAGTCACCATTGTTTCCCTCGATCTGATAAATTGCGCCGTACTGCGCGCTTACCAGCGGCGCAAGCTCCGAAAGCAGCATCTGGCCCACGGTCGTAAGATCACGCTGGCCTTGCATCATGCGAGTGAATTTGGCGAGATTGGTCTTGAGCCAGTCCTGCTCGGTGTTCTGCTCAGTTGTCGCGCGGAGGTTCTGGATCATCGCGTTGATGTTATCTTTGAGCTCGGCAACCTCACCTCGCGCCGCAACCTGGATCGAACGGGTAAGGTCGCCTTTGGTAACCGCGGTTGCGACATCGGCGATTGCGCGCACCTGAGTGGTGAGGTTGGCCGCCAACAAGTTAACGTTGTCGGTCAAATCCTTCCAAATGCCTGCAGCGCCTGGCACGTTCGCCTGCCCGCCCAAGCGGCCTTCAACCCCGACCTCGCGAGCAACGGTCGTTACCTGTTCCGCAAAGATGGCCAATGTATCAGTCATGTTGTTGATCGTTTCCGCCAACGCGGCAACTTCACCTTTAGCTTCGACAGTAAGCTTTTCTTTGAGGCTGCCGTTAGCGACGGCGGTAACAACCTTGACGATGCCGCGCACCTGCGCGGTGAGGTTTGCGGCCATGACATTAACGTTATCCGTTAAATCCTTCCAGGTACCGGCAACACCGGGAACCAAGGCCTGCCCGCCCAGCTTGCCTTCGGTGCCGACCTCGCGCGCGACACGGGTGACTTCGGCGGCGAAGCTGCGCAACTGATCGACCATCGTATTGATGGCTTCCTTAAGCTGTAGAATTTCGCCTTGCACATCGACAGTGATCTTTTTGGACAAGTCGCCGTTGGCGACGGCGATCGTGACATCGGCGATATTCCTCACTTGCGCCGTCAGATTACCAGCCATGAAATTGACGCTGTCGGTCAGGTCCTTCCATGTGCCGGCAACACCGGGAACCAAGGCCTGGCCGCCCAGCTTGCCGTCCGTGCCGACCTCCCGCGCCACACGGGTGACCTCGGCGGCAAACGCGTTTAGCTGATCGACCATGGTGTTGATGGCTTCTTTGAGCTGCAGGATTTCGCCACGAACATCGACGGTAATCTTCTTGGATAGGTCGCCGTTAGCGACTGCAATGGTAACGTCGGCGATGTTTCGCACCTGAGCGGTCAAATTGCCGGCCATGAAATTGACGCTGTCGGTCAAATCTTTCCAGACACCACTGACGCCGCGAACCTGGGCCTGACCCCCCAACTTACCCTCTGTGCCGACCTCCCGCGCAACCCGGGTGACTTCGGCGGCAAACGCGTTTAGCTGATCGACCATTGTGTTAATGGTGTCTTTGAGCTGAAGGATTTCACCTTTAACATCGACGGTGATTTTTCTGGACAAGTCGCCGTTGGCGACGGCGATGGTGACATCGGCGATATTTCGCACTTGAGAGGTTAAGTTACTCGCCATCGCATTGACGCTGTCGGTCAAATCTTTCCAGGTGCCGGCGACTCCGGGAACGACGGCCTGCCCGCCCAACTTACCATCGGTGCCGACCTCGCGCGCCACCCGGGTGACTTCGGCGGCAAAGGCGTTTAACTGATCGACCATGGTGTTGATGGCCTCTTTAAGCTGGAGAATCTCACCATGAACATCGACGGTAATTTTCTTGGACAAGTCGCCGTTGGCCACGGCAATGGTGACATCGGCGATATTTCGCACCTGCGCCGTCAAGTTGCCGGCCATGATGTTGACGTTTTCAGTAAGATCCTTCCAAACGCCGCTGACGTCCCGAACCTGCGCTTGGCCGCCCAACTTACCTTCGGTGCCGACCTCACGCGCCACCCGGGTGACTTCGGCGGCAAAGCTGCGCAACTGGTCGACCATGGTGTTGATGGCTTCTTTGAGCTGGAGAATTTCACCGCGCACGTCGACGGTGATCTTTTTAGATAAGTCGCCGTTGGCGACCGCGATGGTAACGTCAGCGATATTTCGAACCTGGTCGGTGAGATTGCCCGCCATCAAATTAACGCTGTCGGTCAAGTCTTTCCAGGTGCCGGCAACGCCCGGAACGACGGCCTGACCGCCCAGCTTACCTTCGGTGCCGACCTCACGGGCGACACGGGTGACTTCGGCGGCAAAGCTGCGCAACTGGTCGACCATGGTATTGATGGTGTCTTTAAGTTGCAGTATCTCGCCTTTGACATCGACGGTGATTTTTCTCGATAAATCTCCGTTCGCGACGGCAATGGTGACATCGGCGATATTTCGCACCTGCGACGTCAAATTGCTCGCCATAGCATTGACGCTGTCGGTCAAATCTTTCCAGGTGCCGGCGACGCCGGGAACGACGGCCTGGCCCCCCAGCTTGCCGTCGGTGCCGACCTCGCGCGCAACCCGCGTCACCTCGGCGGCAAAGCTTCTGAGTTGATCCACCATGGTGTTGATGGTGTCTTTGAGCTGCAGGATCTCGCCGCGCACATCGACAGTAATTTTTCTGGAAAGGTCTCCGTTGGCGACGGCAATGGTGACGTCGGCGATATTTCGCACCTGCGCCGTCAAATTACCCGCCATCATGTTCACGCTCTCGGTTAAATCTTTCCAAACCCCACTGACATCTCGAACTTGGGCCTGGCCTCCGAGTTTGCCTTCAGTACCCACCTCACGCGCTACACGCGTCACCTCCTCGGCAAAACCATCGAGCTGTTTAACCATCGCGTTAACCATTTTCGCGGTGCGAAGAAATTCCCCTCGCAGCGGCTGACCTTCGGCGTCCAATGCGACGGTCTGGGTTAGATCCCCCTTGGCTACCGCTCCAATAACCCGTGCCATTTCCGTAGTTGGACGGACCAGATCATCTATCAAATGATTCACCGCATTGACCCTGCTCCTCCAGGAACCCGATGCTCCTGGAAGCACCGCCCGTTGAGACAGCCGTCCCTCTTTGCCGACAACCCGGCTGACTCGCTCCATTTCTTTGGTGCTATCTGACATCATCTCTATGATGTCATTGATGGTATCGGCGATCTTGCCATCAACGCCGGTCCAGCTGCCGGGAAGCCTTGCGTTAAAGTCGCCCTTCTTCACTGAGGTAAGCACCTGCAGCAGCAGTTTCGAATCCAGCAGGTGGCTTTGATCCTGAGGAACCATTCTTTTAGCCATCATCGGTCTCCTAGAGATATGCCGCGCCGATAGATAATTAGACGTCAAGCAGGAGGAATTGGGGCAGAGGACAATTCTGAAATGCTCGTTTTCGGCAAACGACGGTTCCTGTGAAACGAAAAGTCTTGATTCGAGGCGAAGCGCTGAACTGCAAGATTATTGGAATTAGACGGCCGTTGCAACGATTAATCGTGCCATCGGCGAGAGTCTCACAGCCTCATGCGGATCGGGTGTAGATCGGGGATTCTGCTCACGGCAGCGAATAATCTGCTCACATGCCCTACATGGCTGCACCTCTCCTCGCAGCCTTTCGAATCTCTTTACTGGCGTAAAGAGATGATCTAAATAGTTGCAGATCGAGCTGTTTTACCCTACATTCTGTTCAATAACCCACGCTCGCCTGAGTCAACTATTCTTAATCATTTTTTAATCATGGTTTCGGCAAGTTCCTCAGCGCTGTCCGTGCGGCAGTTTATTTTTAAGATACGATCAATTCATTGAAAACATGGAGGTAGCTTGATGGCAGCGTCGAAGCAGGTCGTAGGCAATCCAACACCGAGGGTTGAGGGAGAGCTGAAAGTCAGCGGCAAGGCCAAGTATGCGGTCGATGTAACCCTACCTGGAATGTTGTGGGGAAAGATTTATAGAAGCCCGATCGCATCCGGAAAAATAAAAAAGATTGATGTCAGCAAGGCCACAGCGCTGCCCGGTGTTCACGCGGTGGTGACGGGAGAAGATTGTACCGGACTGCGGATCGGCCGCCGGCTCTACGATATGCCGATCTTAGCAGACGGCGAAGTGAGATTCATCGGCGAGAAAGTTGCCGCGGTGGCGGCAGATAATGAGAACATCGCCGAGGAGGCGCTCAATCTGATCGAAGTCGAATTCGAAGAAACCGAGCCGCTTTTGGATCCGCTCGAGGCCATGAAGCCCGGCGCAAAGTTATTGCACCCGGATGTCATGAACTACAAAGGTCTGCCTAAGGCGCTGGAGGCGCCGTCCAATGAGTTCGTTTATGTTACCTGGGGCAAGGGCGACCCCGAGGAGGGTTTCAGGCAGGCGGACCTCATCGTCGAGAACACATTTACCACTCCGGTGGTGCATCAGAGTTACATCGAGCCCCATTCCTGCGTGGTGAGCGCGGCGAGCGACGGTTCGGCGGAGTTCTGGTCGTGCAGCAAGGTGCCCTACGGCGTGCGCGAACAGGTCGCCAATGCGCTCAAACTGCCGCCAGAGAAACTCAACTTTAACCCCGTCTACATCGGCGGCGACTTCGGCGGCAAGGGCGATTTCATGGATCTTGCCGTGGTCTATCTTTTGTCCAAGAAAGCCGGACGGCCAGTGAAGTTGGTGATGGACTATGAAGAAGAATTCGTCGCCGGTAATCCACGTCACGCTTCGATCATCCACGTCAAAACCGGCGTAAAGAAAGACGGCACTCTGGTCGCGCACCGCATGAGCTTCATCTTCGACAGCGGCGCCTACGGCGCGTTCAAGCCCAATGCGTTTCTCAACGGGCCGCACCTGTCGGCCGGGCCGTACAATATTCCTCATGTCTTTATCGAGGAGCATATGGTCTACACCAACAAGATCCCCTGCGGCCATATGCGCTCGCCCGGCGATCCCCAGGGGTTCTTTGCTAACGAGAGCCAGATGGACATAATCGCGAAACGGTTGGGCATCGACCCGATCAAGCTGCGCCAGAAAAACTTCATGCACGACGGCGACATCGATCCCACTGGGGAGGAGTATAGCTATATCAAGACCGACGAGACCCTTAGAAAAGCGCTCGACGATTCCGGCTACGAGAAACCCAAGGCGAAAAACGTCGGGCGCGGCATCGCGTTGGTGCAGTGGACCCCTGCCGGTGGGACGGGTACCGTCGCCATTTCGCTGGATGAAAAAGGCATCGCTACGATTTCCTCCGCCATGGCGGACCAAGGAGCTGGAACCTACACCGTGCTGAGCGAAATCGTTGCCGAAGAGCTCAAAATCCCACTCAGCCAAGTCAAGGCTCAGCAACTGGACACGCAGACCGGCGTGAAGGATACCGGCGTCGGCGGCAGCCGCGCGACGCGAGTTTATGGCACCGCGGGCTACCAAGCGGCTTTGAAGGCCGTGGATGCGATTAAGCAAGCGGCGGCAAGTCAGATGGGCGTAGCGGCCGATCAAATCACGCTTGTGAAGGGGGCGGCGCTGCACCCGCGCATGGAAAGGCGACTCACGTACGGTGAAATTGTCAAAGCCAACGGCGCGCCGATCGCGGTGGATGCCACGTTTAACGACAACAAGAAGATTCACGCCGCTTCCATGTGCGTGCAGGTGGCGGAAGTGGAAGTCGACCCGGAAACCGGACGGGTTGAACTCAGAAAATTCACTTCGACGCACAACACCGGCACGGTGCTCAACCCGCTGATGCACCAGGGGCAGATCGAGGGCGCAAGCATGACCGGCATTGGGTACACGCTGATGGAAGAAGTCGTTATTAGCGACGGCAAAGTCGCAACGACTCACTTCGGCGAGTACAAGATCCCGACGATCAAGGACGTTCCGGTATTCAAAGGCTCGGTGACCGAAGCGCCGCACGGAGCCGGGCCCTACGACAGCATGCCGATCGGCGAGACGGGCAATATCCCCACGGCTGCGGCCATCGCCAACGCCGTTGAAGATGCTTGCGGCGTGCGCATCAAGAGCCTGCCGATTACAGCAGAAAAGATTTACGAAGCGCTGCACGGCGGTAAGTAGTTTCGGCACGGCTTCGGGAACGTTCCACTCAGTCGGGTCGTTTACCAGTGGAGTGCCCCCGCGCTCCCCCCGCATTGTGCTTGGTTATCAGCCTTATGTGAATACGGCTCAACTCAGCCTCGGCGTGTTCGTGCTCGTGTTCTGTTTGGGGAACTCGGACGAGCATCAACCCATGGAGGATGTCCAAAGTCACGGACAGGCCTGTTTTCCGGACACAATACTGGTCTGGTTCATCCTTCTGCCTTCATCCCTTGTCAGGAGTTTTTTTGTCACATAAGATCGGCGCTGATTTTGATTAAGGAGCAAGGATGATTTTTGAAGGAAAGATCGATCTTGATGTGCCCGCGGCCAAGACGTGGGACTTTCTGATCGACATCAATAAATTCTCATCGTGCCTGCCTGGCCTGCAGGAGGTCAAACAAATCGATGACAAAACCTTTGACGGGGTTATCGCCGCCAATGTTGGCCCGATCTCGGGCAAGTTTTCTTTTCGTGCAATGATTGTTGAAAGTAAACCACCGGAACAAATGGTGGTGAAGACCGAGGGAACGGATTCCGTGACCAAGAGCACGGTGAATGCGGATATGCTCGTGGATCTGCAAGAGCCTGCCGCCAATGAGACGATGATGAACTACCGTGCCGACATCAAGATCAAAGGACGGCTCGGAATTCTCGGTGATATGGTGCTGCGCGCCACAGCGACATTAATTTTGCAAGAGTTTACCAGGCGCCTACGCCAGGGTCTGGGCGCGACAGCCAGAGCGTGAGCGCACGACGGAGGAAGAGTCTCGATGGCAGATAAGTATGACGTTATTATCGTCGGCGGAGGCTCCGCCGGCCTCGTGGCCGCCAACCGGCTTACAGAAGACCCGAGTCGCAAAGTTTTGTTGCTCGAAGCCGGACCTGACCCGCAGCCATTGCCCGAGCTTGTCGCCGAGGCTTCGAATCAGACTCGTTTGCTACTTGAATCAGAATACGTCGCGATGTTTCCAACCCAACGGCATCTCGACGGCAGCACTTATTATGCCCTTGCCGGCCGCATTATGGGCGGCGGCTCTTCGGTAAACGTGATGTCGGTGCTGCGCCCGCAGCGCTATGATCTTGATCAATGGGTGCAGGCCGGCAATTCCGATTGGTCCTACCAGACCTGCTTGCCGTTTATGAGGCGCATCGAGTCGGACCAGGATTTTCCCGATAGTCCGATTCACGGTAACGATGGGCCGCTCTACGTCAAGCGGCATTACACTCTCGATATGCCGGCATCGCCGCCGGTGCGCGCATTCATTGACGCCGCTTATAGTATGGGCTTGCCGAGATGTCCCGATCTCAACGTGCCGGAGCCGTACGGTGTTTGCGCTTCGCCGTACAATATTAAGAACGGCAAACGCCAATCGACGACGATAGCCTATCTCGACCCGGTGCGCGGCCGGCCCAATTTGACGATTATCGCTGAAGCCGCGGTCCACTCTCTGCAGCTGTCTGGCAAAAAAGCCGAAGGCGTGCGTTATGAGAAGAACGGGCAGGCGCACTCCGTGCTGGGCGGGCAAATCCTGCTCACTGCCGGAGTGTATGGTTCGCCGCAGATACTGATGCTTTCGGGAATCGGCCAAAGTGAGCAGTTAAAAAAACATGGCATTCCGGTGGTCCATGAGCTGAAAGGAATCGGCGAAAACTATCAAGACCATCCGGTGGTGTTTATGACTTTCGAAGGGCCCAGAGAGTCCAAAGAAGATTGGGTTGTGCCGCGCTTCCGCCTGATCATTCGTAAGAACCCAATCAGTGAGGCGGCCAATTTTCACATCAACATGCGGCCGCCGACGGAGGTGAGCGGTCTTAAGCGCATGATGCCGGTCTCGGCGCACTTGCTCGAGCAGCGAAATCGCGGCCGGGTTTTTCTGCAGAGCGCGGACCCGCAGGAGCAGCTCGGCATTGACTCCTGCATGCTCGAACATCCCGAAGATTTAAAAGCAATGATCGAAGCCATGCAGTTCATCGATGAGCTCGTGCACAAGGAGCAGACCAGAGAGTTTTACGGTCCTTTGATTCAACCAGGTCCCGGCGAAGATTGGGGCAAGTTCGCGCGGACGACCTATGACAGCTATCATCACGGCGTCGGCACCTGTAAGATGGGCCCGGCGTCTGACAGCATGGCGGTGGTCGATCAAAGGTTGCGGGTTCATGGGATTGCCAATCTTTGGGTGGGAGACGCTTCGATTATGCCGGTAGTGAGTCGGGCCAATACGAATTTAACCTCGATCATGATCGGCGAGCGGTTGGCGGATTTTGTGCAGGAAGTCGCGTAAGGAAGGCTTAAAAGTTCAACAGTTCAAAGGTTCAATGTCAGACAGCCGGGAGCCGCACACACCTATGGCTCAAAACATTCAATATTCTAGGTGCAAACCTATTCCGATCGGTTTCAGCAGCTTGGACGCGCGAAAGCGCTCTGACGTTGAACGGTTGAACCTTGAACTATTGAACAGATTTTGTCTGGAGGGATCATGGCCGATTACCCGTTGACGGCTGCGGCAATCAGCAGTGAGATCAAACGCGCTGGCATTCACTTCGTCGTCGCCTTGCCGGACCGTGTCACCAGTCAACATCTACTCAAAGGCATGCTGAGCGACAGCGACTTTCATGTCGTTCAGGTATGCAAGGAAGACGAAGGCGTGTCGGTGTGCAGCGGGCTTTACGCCGCAGGCAAGCGTTCGGTTCTGATGATGCAGTACACAGGTTTACTCGATTCGATCAACTCGATCCGCGGCATCGGCGTCGAAGGGAGATTTCCGGTCTGCATGGTTGTCGGGCTACTGGGGAAAGAACCGGACGTGGCGCCGACAAAGTCCAAGAAGTATGGAGTGAAGATCATCGAGCCGATCCTTGACGTGATGGGAATCGAACACCACCTCGTTGAGCGTGACGCTGACGCGAAAAAAATCTGCCCGGCCATCGACAAAGCCTTCGCTGAATCGTTTCCTGTAGCTGTGCTAATCGGAAGGGAGCCGCGCTAGTGATGATGAAACGCGATGAAATGCTCAAAGCCTTCGCACGTCAACGAAAAAATGAAATCGTTGTGGCGGTTTACATGGCGGCGCAAGAGATTACGCATATTGCGCCCAATGATCTTAATTATACATTCACCGGCGCGATGGGGCAGGGTTCATCTCATGCCCTCGGTTTGGCCCTTGGGCGCCCGGACCGCCGCGTCATCGTTTTCGACGGAGACGGCAGTTTGCTGATGAACCTCGGCAGCTTGGTCACCATCGCCAACCAAGCGCCAAAGAATCTAGTTCATTGCCTTTGCGAAAACGGCACCTACGAAACCAACGGCGCCGTGCCGATACCGCGCGCCGGACAAATTCGATTTACCGATCTTGCCAAAACCGCAGGATACCGAAACACCTACGAGCTGGCCGATATTGCCGAATGGGAACGCGAGTTGCCGCGCATCCTAAAGGAAGACGGGCCGATTTTTGTCGATCTGAAAGTCGAACCCGGCGAAGCGTACCCCGAGAATTTCCCGCGGCTTTACAGCCACGAGCATCGTGAAAAATTTCGCCGCGCGCTCGCAGCCAGCTGAAAGATCCCCGTTCCTTGGCTCCATCGATTGGCTCTGGTTGCGTGTTGGGCGCAGAGCTTAGAGCCGATTTTATGCACACGATCACGGGAAGCGCACGATGCTTCAGAAATTCGAGCCGCCAGTAACAAGAATCACAGAAATTTTCTAGAGAACGGTTGACCTTCAAGCATCTGTGAACGAGTCTATCAAGAGGCTCGGCCCGACGCCCAGCTTGACTAATTTAAACTGCCTTCACTCTCATCAAAGCGTGCTTCTGTTGTTGCGAGTTTCACCTGGTCATGACTTCCGACGCCACAGCGCAACTGCTGGCTTTAATAACCTCGGTACTATACGCATCCGCGCTGGTGTCGGCGCGTGCCGGCCTGCGCTATTCAACCCCGACGACGGTGACCCTGTTTTCGATTCTCATGCAGAACCTGCTGCTGTGGTCGGCCGTCTACGCCAGCGGCGGCGTGCATGCGGTGCCGTTAGCCGGAATTCTTTTGTTTACTGTGGTAGGAATCTTTCAGCTGGGTGTTCGACTTCTTGCTTATACCGGCGTGGAAAAGATTGGCGCATCGCGCAGCAGCGCGCTCCAGTCGATCAGCCCGTTAGTCAGCGCCATTATTGCGGTGACAATTCTCGGCGAACAACCCTCTCTGTTGATCGTTTTGGGGACAGTCCTGGTGGTTGGCGGCATCGTGTTAGTTTCTTGGAAGCCGGAACAACAGCTTGCGGCATTTCGCCGGTGGCACCTATTGCTGCCGCTCGGAGCCGCTTTTCTGACCGGTATGAACCATCCGATTCGTCGTTACGTTCTGGCCATGGCCAACGAGCCGCTTTTTTTTTCCGCTCTTATGGGCACTGTCTCTCTAGCTGGATTTTTGATCTACCTTGCGGCTTCGCCGCGGTCACAAAAGCTGGTCTGGGACCGCAGATCCTTTTGGCCGTTTATTGGCACCGGCTTATTCGAAACCTTTTCAATTCTTTTTATCATAACAGCCATCAGTATGGGCCGGGTTGTGGTGGTAGCGCCGATCGCTGCCAGTTATCCAATCTGGGCGCTCATTGAAGCACGAATTTTTCTGCGGCAGATGGAACCGATCAATCTTAAAACTCTCCTCGGTATATTGAGCGTCGTTGCCGGCAATGCGGCGATCCATCTGGGCAGATGAGTTCATACTTGTGAGTCCGAACAGTGTCGCATAAGATCGGACACGACAGGAGGTGATGCCGTGAAACTTTTCGATATCTCTCTTAGCCTTTCGCCTCAGACGATTCATTGGGTCACCGGAACCCCGCTGCAATTAATCGAGCGTAAGCGTATGAGCCGCGGTGATACGAACAATTCATCGTCGATCCATACCAGCGTGCATGCCGGGACCCATGTCGACGCGCCTTTCCATTTCGTACCCGAGGGAGTGACGATCGAATCGCTGCCACTGGATGTATTCATCGGACCGGCCAGGGTCTGTGAGCTCGAACCCGGCAGTCATATAACAGCAGACGATATCAATAAACTCGCGATACGAGGCGAGGACCGAGTCTTGTTCAAAACGCGCAACTCGCAGCTACTGCACAAAGGCGTCTATGATGCGAGTTTCGCCGCATTTTCAGTTGACGGCGCGAAGGCATTGGTCGATGCAGGCGTTCGTCTCGTCGGTCTCGACTATCTTTCAGCGGCTCATGCCGATGAACAGGTTCCGGTGCATCGAGCATTCCTCGATTACGGAGTGGTGCTTCTTGAAGGCGTCGATCTATCGCAGGTTCCGCCGGGCCGGTACGAGCTGATTTGCCCACCGGTGAAACTCGCGGGATCGGACGGCGCGCCCTGCCGCGCGATCCTCAGAGAACTGAATTGACAAGGCGCCTG
>JAICEJ010000037.1 GCA_025924215.1 Candidatus Binatia bacterium | reverse complement strand
TTTTCTGAAGGGGAACCATGAGGACATGTTTTTGGATTACCTCGGCTTGTCAGGGAACCATGGAGATGTTTTTTTAAGTAATGGAGGCCTTGCTACTCTCGCCAGTTATGGCATCCCCGCACGTACCTTCGGCGGCATTGAAGTTGCGGAACAACTTCCACCAGCACATTTAAGATTTTATCAGAATCTTGAGACCTTTTACCTGGTAAAACCGTATCTATGCGTTCACGCGGGAATTCAGCCGCTTAAAACGTTAGAAGAACAAACCGCCGCGGAGATGTATTGGATTCGGGGCGAGTTTATTCGAAATCCGCACAAACTTCCTTTCACTGTTCTGTTCGGCCACACTCCGCAAAAAGAAGCGCTATTTGATCTTCCGTACAAAATCGGATTGGATACCGGGCTTGTTTACGGGAATAAATTGAGTTGTCTTGCGATCGAAGAGAAAGTTCTCTTTCAAATCAAACGAGGAACGAAAACTATTCAGAAGATCTTGGTCCAGGACAACTGGAGTAAAAGGCCCAAGCTCCATGCTCCTTGATCTTTTCGCCATCCCAGCTTAATTTGGAATTCCACGGCGGTGTAGCTCAGTTGGTCAGAGCACGCGGCTCATATCCGCGGCGTCGGCGGTTCGACTCCGCCCACCGCCACCACTTCTTATCACGCCTCTTTTACGGGAAGCATCGGCGACCAATATTCTTCTTGTAATCGATCCTTCAGAATTTGTGTGTCCAATCTGGCCGCCCATAGCGGCTCTTCTTAAGATCGGCGATCATGGCGTTCGGAACTTCGGTGAATTGATCACTTGCAGACCATGCCGCTTTTAGTGCTTTGCGCACGCCGTTCGGATCTAGATGAAGATTGCGCATGAAAGAGTCATGGGATCGGTTCTGACGATAGACCGGCTGTTTCGATGGTAGCCGCAAACATCGAGCAACGATTGCCGGATCTAGATTGAGCAAAAAAGTCCCGTGCACTAGAGTAAACCGGCGCTTGCGGTATTGCGCGTTGCCGGAAAATTTCCGGCCATTGATAACAAGATCGCTTACACCGGCAATGTCCACACAATCCCCTATCATTTCTTGAATGCATTGCTTATGATGCTCTAACACAACCTGGAATGATTCTGCGATGCCCAGAGGAATGTCGACGCCATTTCGTAAAATCAAACTATAGTTCAGACAGCCAGGTCCCTGCATAACAGTTCCGCCGCCGCTCAAACGGCGAAAAATCGACAGTCGCTCCGATTCACAGGCTGCGACATCCACCTCGGAATCGATCCGATTCGAATGACCCAACACAATGAAATGGTTTTTCGGTTCCCAGATTCTTAGGAGACCATCCGGTGCGCGGCGGGCTTCGAATGATTCAACCAACGCCTCGTCGCAGGCGAGATTGCTTGCTGGATCAGGCAGAGTAAGTTCGATATATTGCATCCGGTTAGTTGATTTCGGTGACTTTTTGTTGTCTGCTAAACCGCTAGGAGACTTCCATGGAGCGAGAAGAAAAAGACGCGGCTCACACTCCCAACCCTGCCACCAACCGCGGCAACGGCAAAGGACTCAAGAGCGATCGAAACAAGTGGGTTGCTTCTCTGGAGTACATACTCGAATATATTCTAAAGAATGAGGAATCGGAACAAGCCGGTCACCTTCTGGACGAGCTTGCCGATCGTTTACGCGAATCAGGACTCAAAGTTCCCGACAGAATCAGCACACCCTACCTCAACACCATTCCAGCAGAGAAAGAGCCGAAGTATCCAGGAAATCGCGAGATCGAAAGGCGGATCAAGAGCTACGTGCGTTGGAACGCCATGGCGATGGTGGTTAAAGCCAATCGACTTCACGCCGATATCGGCGGCCACATTTCGACTTATGCGTCTGCGGCAACTCTCTATGAAGTTGGGCTAAACCATTTCTTCAGAGGAAGCGACGGCGATAACAATGCGGATATGATCTATTTTCAAGGCCATGCTTCTCCCGGATCATATTCGCGCGCTTATGTGGAGTGGAGAATCAACGCGCCCAAGCTTCATCACTTCAGACAAGAGCTATCAAATGTCGGGGGTGTCTCATCCTATCCTCACCCGTATCTGATGCCGAATTTTTGGCAGTTCCCATCGGTATCGATGGGACTGGCGCCGATTATGTCAATTTATCAGGCGCGCTTTAATCGGTATTTAAAAAGCCGGGGCCTACTCAGTGGCGAAGAGCCGCGAGTTTGGTGTTTCCCGGGCGACGGTGAGATGGACGAGCCCGAAGCCTCTGGAGCACTCACAGTGGCGTCTCGCGAAAATCTAGATAACCTAATCTGGGTTGTGAACTGCAATCTGCAACGGCTGGACGGTCCTGTGCGCGGCAATGGAAAAATCATTCAAGAGCTCGAATCGCTTTTTCGGGGCGCCGGCTGGAATGTGATCAAAGTCATTTGGGGGTCAAATTGGGACCCGCTGCTTGAAGCGGATAACGATGGATTGCTGCTCAAAAGAATGGAGGAGGCGGTAGACGGAGATTATCAGAAATATTCGGTAGAGCCGGGCAGCTATACTCGCAAACACTTCTTCGGCAAGTATCCCGAGCTTTTGGAGAGAGTGAACCACCTCACCGACGATCAGATACGCAAATTGCTGCGGGGCGGTCATGATCCGGCAAAAGTTTACGCAGCCTATAAGGCAGCGATCGAATACAAAGGCGCGCCGACTGTTATCTTGGCCAAAACCGTCAAGGGCTACGGTTTGGGGGAGGCAGGAGAAGGCCGTAACATTACGCACCAGCAGAAGAAGCTCAATGAACGGGAGCTGCGCGAGTTTCGCACACGTTTCGATATTCCGCTGCCGGATGAGGAAGTTGTCGAAACGCCTTTTTACCGTCCACCGTTAGACAGTCCTGAAACCCAATACTTACTGGAACGAAGAAAACAATTGCGCGGCTTTGTCCCGGAACGAAAAGTCAGCGCCACAGCACTTAAAGTGCCCGATGCGGGCGAATACGGAGAGTTCCTCAAGGGTTCAGCAGAACACGCGATGTCGACAACAATGGCGACGGTTAGAATCCTGACAAAACTCCTGCGTCATCAAGAGATTGGCAAGCGGATTGTGCCGATCATTCCGGATGAAGCTAGAACCTTCGGCATGGACTCCCTCTTTCGCCAGATCGGGATCTACTCGTCTAAGGGTCAACTCTACGAACCAGTCGATCGGGAAACCCTACTCTACTATAACGAAGCGAAAGAGGGGCAGATCCTTGAAGAAGGCATTACCGAAGCGGGCGCTATGTCCTCGTTTATTGCCGCCGGAACTTCGTACGCCAATCTTGCGACCAACATGATCCCCTTCTACTTCTATTATTCGATGTTCGGGTTTCAACGAATCGGAGATTTGATTTGGGCGGCGGCCGACAGCAAAAGCAAAGGTTTCCTGTTAGGCGCCACCGCGGGCCGCACAACACTAAACGGCGAGGGCCTGCAACATCAAGACGGTCATAGCCATCTCTTGGCCAGCACTGTGCCGACACTTCTCACCTATGATGCGGCGTTTGCTTATGAATTAGCGGTGATCATCCGCGACGGTTTGAAACGGATGTACGCCGACGGCGAAGAATACTTTTACTATCTGACGCTGTACAATGAGAGTTATCCAATGCCCGGGATGCCCGAAGGGGTAGAAGAAGGGATTCTCAAGGGCCTCTACCGTTTCAAATCAGCTCCTAAAGGGAAGGCGCACAAGGCGCATCTATTCGGCAGCGGACCGCTACTTCGCGAAGCCTTGCGCGCTCAGGAAATGCTCGCGGAACAATTTGACGTTTCAGCAGATGTGTGGAGCGCTACCAGTTACAAGCTACTCCGCGGCGACGCGCTTCGCACCAAGCGATGGAACATGCTTCATCCAACCGCAGTGCCCAAGAAGTCGTATTTGGAGTCCCTGCTACAGAACGAAGAGGGTGTTTTTATCGCGGTATCCGATTACATGAAAATGGTACCCGATCAGATAGCGCCGTGGGTGCCGGGCGGGCTGACGACACTCGGCACCGATGGCTTTGGACGCAGCGATACCAGGCCCAATTTGAGACGATTTTTCGAAGTCGACGCTGAACTTACCACTGTGGCCACCCTCTATGCCCTCTACCAAAAGGGCTTACTGCCGGCCCAGACGGTCGAGTCCGCCCTCAAAAACCTCGGAATCGATCCTGAAAAATCATTTCCGTTTTACCTATAAGCCCGAACAACCGACAAAGCGATATGGACGTTAAACTCCCACAACTCGCTGAGGGTGTAGAATCCGGCACAGTAGTTAACATTCTTGTCTCCGAAGGCCAGGAGATCAAGAAGGATCAGGCTTTCATGGAGTTGGAGACTCAGAAAGCGGTCGGCTCGATACCCTCCCCCAGCAGCGGCACGGTTACCAAAGTTCACGTCAAGGAAGGGATGGAGGTCTCGGTTGGACAGGTCCTGATTTCCATAGAGAGCGGTTCCAAGACAGCGGCGAGTGAAGCGACGAATTCAGCGCCGAGTTCGTCTTCCAACCGCACGCAACCTAACGTCGCGCCGGCCCCAAGGGCTCAAACAGTTGCCGAACCCGAGGCGGGGCGGAAACCCGCCGAGACTTTTCATTACCAGTCGAGCGCGGGAATGGCGCCGCCGGCGCCGCCTTCGGTGCGGAAGATTGCCCAAGAGCTTGGCATTGACCTGACAAGAGTTCGCGGCAGTGAAGCCGGCGGAAGAATCCGCATGGCCGATGTGCGCGCGTACATACAGCAATTGCAAGAGCTCCAGCAGCCCCAGGGGCCCGGCCAAAGCGCTCCCGCCGCTCCCAAGGAGGTTATCGATTTTTCCAAGTGGGGTCCGGTTCGTCGAGAGAAGTTATCTCCGTTGCGACGAACTGTCAGCCGCCGCATGTTGGAGTCCTGGACAACTATTCCAAAAATAAATCAATTCGACGAGGCAGATATTACCGCAATCCTTTCGCTTCGCGAAAAACACAACTCAGCTTACGAAGAAAGTGGTGCCCGTCTGACTTTGACTTCCTTCATTGTCTTGGTACTGGCGCGAGCTTTGAACAAACATCCTATGGCGAACGCGAGTCTCGATGAAACAACCGGAGAGCTGATATTGAAGGATTATTGTCATATCGGCATGGCGGTGGACACCGATGCCGGGTTGATTGTCCCGGTTCTGCGGGATGTGGACAAAAAAAACTTGTTGCAGCTATCGCGTGAACTTCAGGACTTAACCCAAAAAACCCGCGAGCGAAAGATTGCGCTAGAGGAACTGCAAGGCGGCACCTTTACCATATCCAATCAGGGGAGTATCGGCGGAAGCCACTTCACACCGATTATCTACGCGCCCCAGGTGGCAATCCTCGGTGTTGGCCGGGGACAGAACAAGCCGGTTGTCGTCGACGGAAAGATAGCGGTGAGAAATATGCTGCCGTTGTGCTTGGCCTATGATCATCGCGTTCTCGATGGCGCCAATGCGGTGCGTTTTTTGAAGGACGTCATCATTGCACTACAATCATTCGACGAAGCGGACGTGATAATAAAGTAAATGAACTATGGAACCGATCAGCACTGAAATCGTAGTTGTCGGCGCCGGGCCAGGCGGTTATACGGCAGCCTTCTATGCGGCAGACAATGGTAAAAAAGTGATCTTAGTCGAACAAAGCCCACGGCTCGGCGGCATTTGTTTAAACGTCGGATGCATTCCGTCAAAGGCACTTTTACATGCTACCGAAATCCTGCGGGAAGCCAAAGAGTCCGCCACTCGCGGTATCGAATTCGGGGCTGCGCAGATCAATCTTGATCAACTGCGCAGTTGGAAGAATTCGATTTTGGAGAAGTTAGGGCAAGGAATAAAGGGACTCGCGCAAAAACGCGGCGTTCAAATGATCCACGGCAGGGGGCATTTCGAAGATTCACAAACACTAAGAGTTGAAACATCCGAAGGGCAGAAATTTATTCGTTACGAGAAAGCTATCATCGCTGTCGGCTCGAAGCCCGCGATGCCTTCTGCATTCGATTTGGGCAATAGGCGCATCATGACATCGACCGAGGCTTTGGAGATTGAAGATATCCCACGCGATCTGCTGGTTGTCGGGGGCGGCTACATTGGCATGGAACTAGGAACAGTTTATGCCGCGCTTGGCAGCAATGTTGTAGTGCTCGAGGCCCTACCCTCTATTCTGACCGGCGTCGATCCCGATCTGGTTCGCCCGGTGACTCGAATTGCCCAGAAGGCGTTTAAAGAAATCCGCGTCAACACCAAGGTCTTGAAGATGGCTACCGCAGGGAAACAAATCAAAGTGACAACGCAAAAAGACAAAGAACAGCACGAAGAGCTTTATGATCGCGTCTTGGTGAGCGTCGGTCGAGCGCCCAACTATAGTGATCTTGGGCTTGAAAACACACAAGTCATCAAAAACGACAAAGGGTTCATTCAGTGTAATCCGCAACAACAAACCGATGATCCAAACATCTACGCTATCGGCGATGTCAATGGCGGCGCGTTACTGGCACACCGCGCGTCCAAAGAGGCCAAGATTGCGGTTGAGTCCATACTGGGACATGCGAGCGCGTTCGATGACGTCATCATTCCAGCGGTGGTCTATACTAATCCTGAAGTTGCTTGGTGCGGGTTGACAGAGAGCGAAGCTAAAGACAAGGGCATCGAGGTGAACGTGTCGAAATTTTCGTGGGGGGCGTCGGGTAGAGCACTCACCCTTGATCGTCCCGATGGTCTCACCAAGCTGCTGGTCGAGCCGGAAACGGAAAGAATTCTCGGGGTTGGGATTGTCGGAGTCGGAGCCGGTGAGTTGATAAGCGAAGGAGTTTTGGCAGTTGAAATGGGCGCAACGGCCAGGGATATCGCTGATTCGGTCCACCCGCACCCCACCCTTTCGGAGACCTTGATGGAGGCGGCGGAAGGCTTTTATGGCACGGCCACGCACACCATTTCGCGTCGGGATTGATTCAGCCGTCTCTTGTTTTCAACATCGCGGGGAAGCGCATCAATTATGACTGGTCGGGTACCCCGACTATTTCTGATAGACGGCAGTTCTTATATTTATCGAGCTTTTTTCGCGTTACCACCGGCGGTTAATTCTGCAGGTTTTCCCACCAACGCCACGTATGGATTCATAAGCTTCATGATGAAGCTCCTCAAGCGTCATCAGCCTGAATATCTCGCAGTGGCTCTCGATGCTGGGCGCCAAACTTTTCGCAACCACATGTTCGTCGAATATAAGAGCAATCGGCGACAAGCTCCGCCGAATCTGGTGCTGCAACTTCCACACATTCGCAGAGTCCTCGATGCCATGAACGTCGTCGTTCTTGAACTTCAGGATTATGAGGCTGACGATCTCATCGGAACTCTGTGCGCGACAATGTGTGATGAAGACTGTTCCTTGATTGTGGTCTCCAGCGATAAGGATTTGATGCAGCTGGTCACCGATAGAGTCTCGCTATTTGATAGCGTCAAGGAGCGCTGGATCGGCGCGCGCGAGGTGAAAGCGAGATTCGGCGTAGAGCCCGAGAGGGTTCCCCAAGTTTTGGGATTGATGGGTGATGTTGTCGACAATATTCCCGGTGTGAAAGGTGTTGGACAGAAAACCGCGATCGCTCTGATGCAGCAATTTCGCGATCTGGAAGATCTCTACGGTAATCTCGAGCAATTGCAACAAAGCAATCTGCGCGGGGTGGCGCGTCTGCGAGAAGCTCTTCAAAACGGCAAGGAGACGGCTTTCCTCAGCCGGGGTCTGGCCACCATCAAGAAGAACGTGCCTATGCAGATCGATCTGGAAGAGCTGCGCTTCAACGGCCCCAGCCGGGATAAAATGAGGTCGCTGTTTGAGGAGCTCGAATTCAACAATCTTGTCAAACTTCTCGATCTTGGTCATGAATTTACACGCGACATCGGACCCGTCACGCTGCCGCAAAAAACCCCTCCAGAACAAACCCTGTCTGTGCAGCTTCCGTTATTCTCTTGGAAATAGATTGCGTACTGTGGCAGATTGAGTTCCATCTTTGGAGGTTAAAAACGTGGGGAGCGAGGTAAACTTTGATTAAACCCGAACGACTTAAAAATCTCCTGATTGAATTGATCAAGATCGACAGCCTGTCGCGCAAGGAATACGATGTCGCGATGCGCCTCAAGCGGGAGATGGAGGATTTGGGGGCGCAGGTTTCGATCGACGATGCCGGCGAGAGAGTCGGCGGGAATGTCGGCAACCTCATCGCGCACTTCCCCGGAACCGCGCCAGAAGCAATGCCGATCTTACTCTCGGCTCACATGGACACGGTCGTGCCGGGAGAAGGCATTGTTCCGATTCTCGATGGGGATATTCTGCGAACGGATGGTCGCACGGTTCTAGGCGGAGACGACAAGAGCGGCGTCGCGATCATCTGTGAGGTGCTACGCGTAGTCAAAGAAAATCGCTTTCCCTGCAGCGACGTGGATGTGGTTTTCACGATCTGTGAGGAGGCCGGGCTAATCGGCGCCAAATGCTTGGATGTGAACCGGCTGCGCGCCCGTACCGGATTGGTACTCGACAGCGACTCGGTAGGTTTTCTATTTACCAAGGCCCCTGCCGCCAATCGTATGGAATTCCGAGTACACGGGCTTGAAGCACATGCTGGTGTCTGTCCGGAGAAAGGCGTCAACGCGATCAAAGTTGCTGCTGACGGTGTCGCACGAATGTCCTTGGGGCGCATTGATTATGAAACCACCGCGAACATCGGCGTCATTGAGGGAGGCATGGCGGTCAACATAGTGCCGAACTCAGTTATTTTAAAGGGTGAGGCGCGGAGTCATAGCCAAGAGAAATTGGAACGACAAACAGAACACATGCTACGCTGTCTCCAAGACGCTGCGGCCCGTCACACATTGAAAGTGGGTGAAGGACAATTTACCGCCACGGTAGACGCCAAAATCGAGCGAGATTATGACCGCATGGATGTTTCGGACGGAGCTCCGATCGTACAGCTTGTGCGTGCCGCGGCCAAGAATTTGCGGGTAGAGGTAAAAACTCTCGCCACCGGTGGCGGGTGTGACGCCAATGTACTCAATCAAAAAGGCTTGGAGGTCGCAAATCTATCTACCGGTATGCGCGAGATCCACACGGTGAAAGAATGGCTCGACCTCAAGGATCTTAACCTGTCAGCTCAGATGGTACTGGAAGTGGTTCGACTTAACGCTGCCAACCTTTGAAAAGGATGCGAACGTCGGTCACCGACCCAATGAGATTTCAGCTCTAGAGCTTGAGCTATGCAAGCCGACGCGATTGGCCTCCTGCTTAAGCAGGAACGCGGACAGTTTTTGGACTTCCTGAGCGCCTACGAACATCGGCGCGGCGGACCACAAAAGAAGAAGGAAGAAGAGCTCGGTCGAGAAGTTGCGCGTCTTCTTTCCGGGATGGCAAACGCCGACGGCGGAACACTGCTGGTGGGTGTCGAAGCCGATAAAACCATAACCGGAATCCCATACGATGCTAAAGAGCTCGTCGCATTGCTGCAGGCGCCGCAAAATCTACTTCGCCCGGCTCTCACGCCGGCATCAGAAACAATTCGGATAGGCAATCTACAGCTCCTCAAGTTGGAGGTCGGTTCCAGCCTTGAAATCTATAGGATCGCCGGAGGCCGATCGTACTACCGACTAGCGGCGGAAACCGCGGCGTTGCCATCGGAACAGATTCATTCGCTAAAAGAAGCCAAGAAGACGGTGTTTTATGAGCGACAGCAGGCGCTCAATGCGACTTGGCAGGATCTCGATTTGGATCTTATCCAGGAGTTTCTTCATAAAATCCAGGACCCGCGGCAACCCGAGAGCGTCCTTGCTCAATCCTACCATTTGCTTGACAATTCTCGCGCGCTTCCCGCTCCAAATATGGCGGCATTGCTGCTGTTCGCTAAAGACCTCAGTCGCTGGCACCCTAGATGCGGCATTGACTTCGTCAAGTATGAAGGCCCCGAGCGGCAGTATGGCGCGGCATTGAATGTCGTCAAGCGATTACGCTTCGACGGGCCGCTGGTTCGCCTAATCGATGAAGCGGTTGGAAGGATTAAGGAGCACATCCGGGAGCGGACCATCTTACATGATCTTTTCTTTCGCGAGCGTCTAGAGTATCCGACCTTCGCATGGCAGGAAGCGGTTGTGAACGCAGTGGCTCACCGGGACTACGCCTTGAGCGGCGCTTCCATCGAGGTTTGGATGTTTGACGATCACATAACTGTGCGAAGCCCCGGTCCTCCGCCTCTTCCTGTAAGTCTCGAACAAATACGCCAGCAAAAGAGCATTCACTTCTCCCGCAATCCGCTCATTGTCCGCGTCTTAGCTGATATGGGTTATCTGCGTGAAATGGGCGAAGGAGTGCCGAGGATGTTTCAGGAGATGGAAACCTACGGGCTAAATCCGCCGGAATTTTCCACTAATGGATTTATCTTCACCGTTACGCTTAGAAATGCGCCGGTCTACGACGACGACACCTTGCGCTGGCTAAATCAATTCGCCGCGTCGTCGGTCAACTTGCGACAGCGTCGCCTGCTCGCTTACGCTTATTGTCATGGCAAAACTTTCTCGACGACGGAATATGAGAGAATTGCGGAAGTCGACCGGGACATTGCCTATCGAGATATCCGTCTGATGGTCAAAAGCGGCATCGTGGCGCCTGTTAAACCGAAAAGCAGAAGCTATCGAATCATTGAACGCTTGTAAGAACTGGCATGAATTATTCGGATCTAATGAAATTAGCCGGCGGCCATGTCGAAGCCCGAATAGTCCAGGCGGCGGTCGAGCTGGAGATTTTCGAAACCATGGGAAGCCATGCCTTGGAAGCCGCGAGCATTGCCGGCTCGCTAGATCTCGAACCTCGCGCTACCGAGTTGATGCTCAACGCTTTGACAGCTCTAGGTTTATTGCGCAAACGCGAAGACCGATTTTCACTCACGGATTTATCGGCAAGGTATCTTAAACGAGGCGGTCCCGGCTATCTCGGCGGCATGATTCGTTTCGAAGCCTCCCTATGGCATTGTTGGGCCTCTTTGACCGAGGCTATCCGCAGTGGCCGACCTGTTCGCCCCGCGGATATGTATCAAGAAAATCCGACGGAAACCGCGATTTTCATCGATGCTATGGATTCCCTTGTCAAGGCGCGCGGCGATGCGGAGATCATGGCCGACGCCTTCGATTGGGACAATGCTCACGAGCTTCTCGATGTCGGTTCGGGACCAGCCACCTATCCGATCTCGCTTTGTCAGAGATTTGCGAATCTGCGCGCGACCATTTTCGACTTGCCGGCGACTCTCGCACTCACCGAACGTTACGTGCGGGAAGCCGGTCTAAGCAGTCGAATCCGGCTGATCAGCGGTGATTACCGTGTTGACGAAATTCCCGGCAGCTACGATGTGATTTTTCTTTCCAATATCATTCACGGCGAAAGCTTTGAAGTAAACCAACGGCTTATGGTCGATCTTAGCTCGGTGCTAAAACCCGGCGGCAGCATTATCATCAAGGATCATATTCTAGATAGCACGCGCACCAACCCGCCGGTCGGCGCCCTTTTTAGTTTGCTGATGCTGCTAACCACCGCAGCAGGACGTTGCTACGCAGCGGACGAAGTGACAGCTTGGATGTTGGCAGCGGGTCTGATGCACATCAGGCAGATAGACTTGCCCGCGCCGCTGAACTCGTCTCTGATAATTGCCAGTAAGGAGGCCAGCGTTAAGAATTCGTGCTAGAATGTGATTGGAAAGGAATGATGCTATCAACGAACTTGATAACGAGGCCAAGAAACAGGCTATCATAGATAACCTTCGCCCGATTTGTCTGTGCAATAAAATACGTAAAGGCATCGTGGTGAAAGCCATTCAAGCCGGCGCAAAAACCTTCGAGATGGTTAGTAAGCGTACCGGTATCGGAACGGGTCCCTGCGGGGCCAAGCGTTGCGGCGCCGCGGTTCGTGGCATGCTGGGAGAACCGGTAACAACCTGCAGGGATTGTGGCTGGTCAATCTTACTCGGGCCAACGCCGCTCGTCTGTCCTAGATGTGAATCCGTTCAAAACGAGAAATAGCGGAGTCACCAGCGATCTTTGCCCATTGCCCAACGGTCCAAGCTGTTCAAGTATTCACGAAATAACACCAGCCGCATAGCCACTGCCCTGCGCGCTCCTTCCTGACGCTCTCCAGTGATCGCGTAACGCTGCAAAATCTTTTGTGGGATGCTACCGTGGCCTTCCTCATCCTGGGCAATTTTTCTATAGGGTTTTTTGATCCAGTCGGGTACTGTCGAAGCTTGTAAACTCTTCTGGGTCAGGTAAGTTGCCACAGCTTCCCCGGCCAGTGAAAATCCAGCCATACGTTGACATGTGTCGGTGAGTCCCTCGATCGCATTAAACATCGCCGTCTGAGCAGGAAGAGGTTGATAATCAAATGGCTCAAAACCGAGATCCGTGATCCGCCTTGACAGCAGTTCCGCGTGCTCCATTTCCTCATGCGCCGATTCGGCCATTATGGCTTTGACTTCAAGCTCGGGAGTTGTCTTGAGCCACGTTCCAAATAGTTCGGCCGCGCGTACTTCGTTATAGAGACGGCTCTTCATCACCCGAATGCGTTCTTCGTCGGTCGTAAGCGGAATGTAGCTGTAGGCCGGTAGTTGCGTATCCAGAGTTCGGCAGAAATCATTCACCATCACCAGCAATTCCGCGACGAAATCTTTGCCTGTCATCACTTTACCTGTCATCGTAGGTTTAATAGCTACCTAAGGGCCTCATATGGGTCAATCGCGCGAACGTTGTAATCACGTTATCACGCTTGAGCCCTGACTTGGTTGCGGATGTTCTTCGGCAACTGTGAGGGGTAGAAATACACTAAAGACACTTCCCGAACCGAGTTCGCTCTTCACACTGATCTTACCGCCGAGCGCTGCAGCAAGCTTGCTGCACAGGCTCAAGCCCACCCCAGTGCCGCCGAAACGGCGGCTCGATGAACCGTCCAACTGACGAAATCCATCGAAGATGATGTCCTGATCGTTCTTATCTATACCGATTCCGGTATCGGACACAGCTATTTCCAAGAACCGGCCGCTTTGAACGTAAATAGTTGCGATTCGAACTTCAACCGCTCCTTTTTCAGTGAACTTAAGCGCATTGGTTAACAGCTGAAGCAGTATCTGCTGAAGTTTTCTCGGATCGCTGTTGATGGTCTCAATGGCGTCTTCGATGTTGATTCTGAACTGAATGGGGCGGCCCCGGATAAGTCTCTGTGTCATAAGCTCCAGCCCACCCAAAAGATCTTTTACATTGATGTGCTCGAAACTGTTCGGCTCGGCATCGGCCTCCATTCGGGAGAAGTTCAGTAGGCCATCCATCATATTCGATAGATCTTGTCCATTGCTCAACATTGTCTTAAGGATATCGCGTGTTTCAACCGGGAGTTCACGGTCAAGGAGGATCTCGCTAAAACCTATCAGGGTACTGACCGGCGTGCGTAGTTCGTGACAGATGTTAGCGACAAAATCTTTCTTAATGCGATCATTGTCGATCAACCTCCGTTTGGCTCGCTCCGCCTCATCATAAAGCCGGTGGTACTCGTGTTTGGCTTTTTCCGACTGTTCATACCTTATGCCGTTTTCCAATGAGAGGGCCAACTGCTCTGTCAGAGTGCCCAATAGGCTCAAATCATCCCCGCGATACTCCCTCCCCCCTCTTTTCGCCGAATAAGAAACTAAGCCGCGCACCTCCTGTTCAAAGACAATCGGTATCATTAGTTCAGAACCGAGAGGCTCGAACATAGCCAACCACTCTTTGCGCTCCGGTTCAAAGACCGGATTTGCCAGGACTTCGCTGCGCGACAACCCTCTAAACCCAGCTAGGTGGTCAGTTCTCCACAAAATGCGCGCGCGATCAAGAATCGGGATAAAATCTACCTCCATCCCATCGGTTGCAGCCGTCAAATCATTCTTCGTGGAAGGGGAACGGTAAATCAAGACGGCCTTCTCGATACCCAGGGTTGAGGTAACCCGCTCTAAAAATCCGTTCGCGAGTATCCGAGCAGTTGTAAGTGACCGGAGAAATAAACTGATGTCGTGATGTGCCTTTACCGGATCATACTCCTGTCGATAAATGTAACGATCGACGAGCGCTTCGATGCCGCGTAGCACCGGATTGAAGATCAGAACCACCAGTATCGAGAAAAACAGCGGCGTCAGCGGATCCTTGTCGTAGATTCCGACCGAAGGTCCAACGAGGAAAAAGATAGCCGCATAAAGCGCCAAGAGAAACACCATCAAAGATAATCGGGTGAGTCCTGCCTTGAGCGTGTTACCTAGATCGAAAAGGCTGTATTTTAAAAGCGCATAAGCAACCGATAGGGGAAAAAATATCGTTGAGATCATTGCCAGGTTATAAGGTATCGCCCATTGGAACGTGCTGGTTAACACAGTGGCGATGGTAGGCAGTAGAAACCCAAGAACCGCGCCGACGAACATTACCCGCAAACGCGAGCGCTCGAGAGCCGTAGCGGTCTTCCTCAACGCCGAGCCGACGATCGTCAGGAAAGCTAAAGCTCCGATACAGGTATAGATATAATTTATTCGAAATACGTCGATCCATCGATCGGGCGGTCCATGGAAGGTGAGACTGTTCAAAGCGCCGAGTGCGATGGCCGTTCCATAGATGAATACCAGGAGAACAGGATTGGTATATCGTACAGGCCGTCCTTGCTTCATGAGTAGGGCTAAATGTATGCCGGCACTGGGAGTGAGAATCATGCCAAATAGGCGCATCTCCTTCGGAACAAACCCAGCAGTCATAAAATCGAAGGTGCTCTCAAACCAAACGAACACGGCTATCACCATGAACGATAGCGGCAAAGCTGCTGGGGAGTTTGCTCGAAAACAATAAGGCGCCACACCGATTACCAAGAATGCCAATCCGGTGAAAACGTAAACGCCAAAACTTAAGAACCAGTCCTGCCAGGTAAACATCATGTTGGGAATGGTTAATTCGAGGGTGTGTGAACGCCGACCGATTGTATAAGTCAAGGGGGTGCCTACCGGAAGGTTGCGCGCGCGCTCGTAGAGCTCGGCGCGCCCGCCTACCGCGCTGTCGTCGATCTTGATGACAAGATCCAAAGATTGAAGCCCTGCAACATTGCCGCTCCAATGAGGCAAAGAGTACGGCCCGACGGTCAGATTTTCATGCAAGAAGAATCCGGGAAACGGTTTGTGGATCCACTGGAAAGAGGAAAGCACTGTTCCGCTTACTATGAGAAATGCGAAAACCGCAAAGATAACCAGCAGCCCTCGTCGGTGCCAAGCTTGATGACGCATGTCGTCCTCCCCCTGAAATATGCCTTGGAGCGCCTGGCATTTATCAACAGTGCTCAGGGCGTGTCAAGGTGGCGAGGGTTTCGCGGCGGCGATTCAACTAGCGGTGAGTTTCGAATGGGAGCGGACTTGCGACACCTCGCGACGGGAAAGGGTCAAATTCTGCTGACGGTTTCGCTAGGCAGAATAAGCCGTGTTTGCCGGCCGAGGAGCTCTAGTAACACGGCAACTCGCTCGCTCCCCTTCATCTTCTTCTCAAAAATCGCCTGAAGACCGGCAAAAGGTCCTTCGTTGATGCTGACAGAGTCGCCGGCAGCCAGGGACACCGGATTGACGGCCGCGATGCTCTCCGGGCAGCGCTCCTTTAATGCGACAATGATATCGTTGGGAATCTCGGCTATTTCGTTGCCAAATCTTAGGAAATCTTTCACGCCGGGCGAGTAACGCGCGGTCTTTCCCGAGACAACTACATCCAACCGGCAAAATAAATAACCTGGAAACAACGGCACCAGAACCCAATGATATTTGCTGCCGATACGCCTCCGATCACGCAGCCAAGGCAGAAACATTTCAAACTTCAAATCCGTCAGCCTCTTGGCTACCTCTTTTTCCTTGTTCCCTTTAGTCTGAATTGCGTACCAACGAAGGCCCGGTTGAATCATCAATTGTTCAGGTTTCATAGCAGTCGCCTTTTTCATGCAAGCGTCAAGCTAGCAGATCGCGCGTTGGATGATAACAGATCGCATTGAAGATCGACGATGCGCGCAGCATCCCATTATAACCTTGACATTGCGGGCAAACGGCGCTTCAATGTCGGGTGTAAACAACGGGTAAGAATGAAGAAACTGTTCTTTGGCAGCGTCTAAGTCAAAGAGCATGGGCTGAGGAAGACCAGCACGTTGGGTTAACGGAGGTCGATTGCAAGCCATTAACTTTTCCCGGTTCTCGCTTTACAAACCCCAGCGCAACACCGCTCACGCCGTTCCTGCTTTCGGCCTAACGTGAAGCACGTTTGGAAAAAATCATTTCTGCTCTCCGCGCCCATATCACAGCCTGGCCACAGGCCTTATTCATCTCTGATTTCTTTTGACCGCTTATCTCTACCAACATCGTCGCTAAATCCGCGCGATAAACTTTTCTCCAGAAAGGGGAGCTTCTGGCATGGACCATAACAAAGAATTCCAAGCACTGATTCAAAAAGATAGAGATCTGCACCGAAGCCAATCATGGCGCGGAAATCTGCTCGGGTATCTCGATAAAGTCAAAGAGGATCCGAGCGTGGCCAGGCTGGCTCATGCGCGTCTGTATGACGTACTCATAAAAGCCGGGGTCAGAGATATCAACATAGACGACGATCCACACGGCAGACGCATCTACAAAGACGAATCGATAAAAGTTTACGACTTCTTCGCCGACGAGTTCTTCGGCATCGAAAAAACCATTTCGCAAATTGTTCGCTATTTCCACGCGGCTTCGCTCAAGGGCGAAGAAAGCCGCCAAGTCCTCTACCTCATGGGACCGGTGGGTTCGGGTAAGAGCTCGTTGGTCGAAAAACTTCATCGGGGTCTCGAAGAAAGCCCGCCCTTTTACGCCATCGAAGGTTGTCCGATGTTCGAAGAACCTCTTCATTTGATTCCCCGCCACCTGCGCAAAGAGTTTGAAAAGATGCTGGGAGTGCACATTGAAGGCGATCTCTGCCCAGTCTGCCGGTTCAAGCTACAACACGAGTATGCCGGAAAGTACGAAGAGTTTCCGGTGTCCACTATCGAGTTTTCCAAGCGCTCGCGTGTCGGTATCGGCGTTGTCCCGCCAGTCGATCCGAACAATCAGGATACTTCGGTGCTCATCGGCAGCGAGGATATTTCCAAGCTGGATCTTTATTCTGAAGGAGACCCGCGCGTTCTTGAGCTCAATGGTGCTTTGAACGTCGGCAACCGAGGAATGGTCGAGTTCATAGAAGTGTTCAAGAACGAGATCGAATATCTTCACTGCATGATCACCGCAACTCAGGAGAAAGTTGTGCCGGCTCCCGGACGGCATGGGTTGGTTTACGTCGACACCGTTATCATCGCCCATTCCAACGAGGCCGAGTGGCAGAAGTTCAAGGCCGACCATACCAATGAAGCGATTCTAGATCGTATCGTGGTTATTCGGGTGCCCTATAATTTGCGGCTCTCAGAGGAAGTGAAGATCTACCAAAAAATCATCCGCCACTCAGATTTCCGCGCTCATGTCGCCCCTCACACCTTGGAGATCGCCTCGATGTTTGCCATCCTTTCGCGTCTAGAGCCGACGAACAAATGCGATCTGATGACGAAGTTGCGCCTCTACAATGGTGAAGAGGTCGTCGAAAAAGGCCGAAGCAAAAAGGTCGACGTTCAGGAGCTCAAAGAAGGCGTCAAGCGAGAAGGTCTGTCCGGCATCTCCACTCGATTTATCATGAAAGCTTTGGACAACGCCTTGTCGGATAACACTACCGGTAAC
>JAICEJ010000036.1 GCA_025924215.1 Candidatus Binatia bacterium | reverse complement strand
TGTTGGGCCCGCCCTCACCGTTCGCAACATCATCCAACGTGAACATGTCTACGAAGCCGCGCGCCGGCATGTCAATAAGATGGCCGAGTTCGAGGCGCACAATCTCGCTCTACCCGGCGACGTCGTGGTGATCGATGGCGTAGCCGGAATCTCCAACATGGGCGGCATCTCCGCCCAAACCGGCAAACGCCAAGGCGAGGCGGGCGCTGTCGTATTCGGCGGTGTGCGCGATGTCGGCCACTCGCGCCGGATCGGTTATCCGGTATGGGCCACGGAGATCACGCCGGTCACCGGCAAGTGGCGCATCGAAACCGTCGAGATCAACGGCGAGATCGTGGTCGGCGGTGTGCGCGTGGCGTCTGGAGATATCGTGCTCGCCGATGACACCGGCGTTTGCTTTATTCCGCGCGCCCGCGCCGCCGAGGTGCTGACGCTGGCGCAAAAAAAATCCGCTGCTGAAGAAGCCAAGTGTGAAGCCATCGATTCGGGTATTGCCGTTGCCGATTTGCCGGCCTAGTTCTGGCGGAAACGTCGCAACATTGCTGCGCGCGTAACCCAGCTAAGTCTTCTCTCCCGCTATGATGCCGGCCATTTGCCTGAGCAGCATTTCAGCTTTCTTCCCGGCCTGACGGGCCGCTTCGAAATCGGAATGGTAGACCATGACCTTGGCGACAGAATCCCAGTAAATTGCCTCATCGCGAAACGCGATTATCTGCTCCTTGTATCCCGGTGCGACGCCGCCACGACGCAGAACCGCGCGCACGTAGTCAGCCTCTGCCTTAGCGATCCCGACCATAATCTCGTCCCAAACTTTATCCGCGGCCCCATACTGATACTTGGGGAAAACGAAGAGATCAGGATTGGCCGTCGCCGCAGCGCCACGAATCAGCAGCACGTAGCCCGAGGCAAAAAGAACCACAAAGAAGAGAAAGGATATGGCAATGGCTCTAACTCTCATCGTTTAGACTCCTCTCCTGATTTCTATACACCGTGCTTCCTTCCCTCTCGCCTCAATCCCTTTGCTGGATGTCGTATTTCGGGCCTCGCGCTATGGGGGCCGTTTGCAAATATGCTGGCTCCAGGCGTTGCACCTGCCATCGCTCGTTGAGGCAGGGTGCAGTGAAGATTTCTTCATAGGCCATAGAACGCCTGGAAGTTAATGTCGAGAAGCTTTCAGCGCTTCTATCTCACTTGCCCCGGTTGCGGACTTCTACAGCCGGCTCAGGTTTAGAGACATATCGAATGACCGTAGCCGGCGTCAATCTCTGAATACGGTCTGTTCCGAACTGCAATAAATAATCGATCTTTTAGAAACACGGAGAAACGATCTAAAACCGGAAAGCGATTTGAGCCGAAGCTGAAACCGTATCACCGACAGCGAGGTTCGGCAGCTTATCCGTTCAGCCGTTCAACCTTTGTTGATCCTATGCGGGAAATGACCCGCGATGTAAAAAAAATCGCCAGGAGAACCTCAAGCCGCAGGGCATCTTTATTCTAGAGGCCGTAGAACGCCTTCGAGTTGCTCTCCAGAATCTTGCTTGCCTGGGCGTTGCTAATCCTGCCCTCCTCAGCCCAGCTACGGACTTCATCCAACGCGCTCAGGTTGGCGGAGATATCAGTGTGGCTGTAGTCGGTGCCGATCATCAGATTATCTTCAGTGCCAAATTTTACTAAAGACTCGATATCGTCAATCGGGTCGATGGTGACGAACAGCCGGTTGGCGCGGAACAGTTCCGGTTCCAGTTCAAACAGGCGCGGCAATCGAGTCTGTTGGCCACGCAGCGCTTGCCGTTTTACCGCTCCCAACTGCGAGATGGCATAGGGAATCCACGAGGCGCCCGACTCAATCAGGCCAAACCGAAGTTTCGGGAACTTCTGCGCAAGACCCGAGCTCACCAGTTGAGTAAAGGAATACATGATCGGAAAACCTCTGTCCCACTCGCTCGCCGGAAGCGGATGGCCGGTGTGGATGCAGAGAGGCAGGTCGAGCGCGCTCGCTTCTTCGTAAACTGGAAAAAAATGCGGGTCGGTGACATTCCTGTCGAGATCGAAGCCGCGCTTGAAGATGCCGCAGGCGCCGTGCGCTTTCGCCCAACGCAGCTCCTCGACAGCCTTGTCCGGCTGAAGCAGCGGTAGCACAGCCGCCCATCGTAACCGCCCCTTGGTTTGCGCGCATTTATCGGCGAGCCACCGATTGTAGGTCGTGGTCAGCGCCCATTCGGCTTCTGCGTTGATGGTATTGTAGCGGATGAAGAACGTCGGAAAGATAATCTGCACGTCGACGCCCATCTTATCCATGTGCGCGAGCCGGCCGGGAACATCCTGGAGCTCTCGCAGGATGCGGGGCGGATGATTGACTTCATCGCGGATCGCACGGTTCTGCAGCCTGCCCTCCACCACCCAGCAGCGGCTATTGGTCGGGTTATAGCCGGCGCGTTTGGCTTCATCCGGCGGCATCGCAATCGTCACCGGAATGTACTTCGCGTAGGTTGTACCCTCCAACTTCTTCCAGGTGTCTTCGGATTCGTCGACATGGGTATCGGCATCAATCATTGCCATCGGGTTGACTCCTATTCTTCGTGCTAAGTAGATTTCTTCTTTTCGGCGTACCGAACAAAGTTAATCCCGGTTTAGAAGTCTAATATAAATGGATAGCCTGTCATTTCAAACAACACAGCCAACGTCAGTTTTGAATTCACTCCCAAATAGCTTGATCGCTCGTAGGCTTGGGGATACTGGTGGTACTACGCAAACGAATACACCAATGGCGAAAGTTGAGACTACCATGAATACAACGAATAGCATGACAGATGAAATACGGGTCATGACCTCAGGTGCTTTTACCGCGGCCTATCTCGATCTTGTTGCTCGACTCGAACTCGTCACCAAGAAGAAGCTCGTGACCGCCGCAACCTCCATTGGAACGGGGGAGACCTCAATCCCTAATCGGCTACGACGTGGTGAACCCGTAGACGTTGTCATTGTTGCGGATGCGGTACTACTGGGATTCATCAAGGAAGGTCTGATAATTGCCGAAAGCTATACTCCCGTTGCACGCTCAGCCATCGGCATGGCGGTGCGCGCCGGAGCTCGTAAGCCGGACATCAGCACAGTGGACGCCCTGACGCGCACGCTTGTGCAAGCGAACTCGATCGCCTATTCAAGCAGCGTAAGCGGTGATTATTTGGCCAACGAGCTGCTTCAACGCTTGGGAATAGCCGCTCAGGTATTGAGCAAGTGCCGGCGCATTGAAGGCGGTGAACGAGTCGGCGCTGTGGTGGCGCGGGGAGAGGCGGAAATCGGCTTTCAGCAGATCAGCGAACTGCTTCCCATACCCGGCATCGATCATGTCACACCCTTGCCTCCCGAGGTACAGAAAGTTTCTGTTTTCTCGGCCGGCGTCGCCCGTAGTACCGGAGATTCGGATGCGGCTCACGCGCTGATCAAGTTCCTCGCCTCACCTGAGGCGGCCGGCGCGATCAGCAAGAGCGGGTTGGAGCCGGTGGAAAATCACTGACGATTTGTTCAAATCGTTCATCCGTTCAATCGCTTCGCTTCGTTCCAATCGCTCGCAGAAGTTGATGATGCGGTGAAGTTCTTTCCGGCCGGCCAAGTTCGTCAGCGCACCGGCTTTGTTCGGAGGTCTGGTGACAGCGCCGCTTGAATTGTCTCAGTTGGCTCACAACCATCAAGCGGCACGAAGTTGGCGCGCGCTCAGCGCTCGGATGAGCTTCAAAACCGACTGCTCTTTGTTTTTGACCTCGAGCATGATGTCCAGATCGAGATCATGGATCGTGTCATAAAACCGCAAAAACTTCTCGGCATTGATTGACTTCGAGTGAGCGCCCGGGGGTCCTCCGGGCCACTGGTTTGAGTAATGGATCTTGACCCGTCCATCGCGCTTGCGCCAGGTCTTGGCGGCAAGCCCGATGATTAATCTCACCGGCAGCGCTTCGAGCGCCGGGTTCCAAACGTGATGGAAGACGTCGAATACGACCGGCACGCCGATAGCTCTAGAGGCGCCGAGCGCGTCCTCGACTGTGTAGCAGCGCTCGTCGTTCTCGATTACGAGCCGGGCCCTGATCCGGGAATTAAGCCTTTTGCAATTCTCGACGAAGCGACTGAGACTTCCCGCTTTGTCTCCGTAGATGCCGCCCAGGTGAATGACGATTTTATGGCTATTATCGACTCCAAGCGCGTCGAGAACCGCAGTATGGTACTCGAGTTCTTTGACGCTGTTGGCAACCACTTCACGACGGGGTGAGTTGAGAATGGTAAATTGTCCGGGGTGCATCGAGACACGCAAACCTTTGCTGGCGATAAAATTACCGAGCCGCGCGAACTGTGACTTGAGGATCTGCCACCATGGGACCGTATTGATCGGATGGGAGCCAAATGGGATCAGGTCCGACGTGATGCGAAACAGCTCGATCCCGTGTGCCGCATTCCAATCCAAAATGGGCTGGAGCGCTTCGACGTTGGCCGCCGCCAGCTGGAGAATTTTTTCCGGGGTTGCGTTCTTTAGCCGGCAGGTGCGATTAGGCGCGTCCAGCTTAGTGTTGATGCAAGCATAACCGATACGGATCAAACGAAGTCTCCTTAGCTGTTCAGACTGGGAATCTTTTGGCGGCTTCATTCAAACTAACAAAAGGCTGTGCTTGATGTAAGGCGGCTTCTAACACTTCTCATCGATATAACGCCCAGTTGATTATGTCTTTTTTTCTTTGCCGAAAGATGAAATAAGAGAACCAACTTGTTAGCGCCCGAATTTGCCCAACGCCGCAGTGGTTCGGTTGGAAATTTCGTCTGACGATAGAGCCCGAAGGATCACTCACAAACATTGCTCGCAACGGAGCCATCTGTTGATACCGCGATTTACTGCCCTCACATGTATGTACCCGGGGAGAATGCTCGATGCGCCATCGATACGCTCCCATCGCATTGGTAAACCCGCCGCTCGCAATCGTTAAAGCCGAACTGTGACACTACCCTTCTTTTACGGCTGGATCATTGTCGGCATCGCCATGCTCGCCGGCTTTTTAGGATCGGGAGTGAGTAATGTCACGATGGCTGTGGCTCTCAAGCCCATCACAGAGGATCTTGGCTGGAGTCGCACCCTTATATCCTCGGCGATCACCATCGGATCGGTGGCAGGCGGCCTTTTGGCGCCTTTGTTTGGTCCCCTCGCGGATCGACTGGGACCACGCATCCTGCTTCCCTTCGGCGCCGCCTTAGTCGGCACTTTCGTCATGTGCCTTAGCCTGACCCACGAGCCCTGGCAGTTTTACGCGACCTTTGTTCCCGCGCGAGGACTGGCTGAAACGTTGCTCACCGGTGTCGTGCCGATGACCGCAGTGACCAATTGGTTTTACTCAAAGCGGCCCCGCGCTATTGGCTTGGTCGCGCTCTCCGTGCCGCTGGGATCTTTTGTGTTGTCTCTGCTCTACCAGTTTATGATCGCAGCCTATGGCTGGCGTAGCGCATTTATGATGCTTGGCGTTGCTCTCTGGCTGTTTGTGGTTTTGCCGGGCCTGTGTTTTTTACGCCGCCAGCCGGAAGATATGGGAGTGCTGCCCGACGGAGCCTTGCCGGTGGCTCTAAAATCCGCGCAAGCCGACCCGCACTCTGAGCCTCCCACTGCGGCCGCCGAGCAGAGCTGGACATTGAAAGATGCCATGCGCACTCGAACGCTCTGGCTCCTGGTGGCCGCTGCCAGCTTCTATTCGCTTTCCACCGGCGGCATCGCTTTTCACATGGTGGCCTATTTTACGGACATGACTATTCAGCCCGCGCTAGCCGCCGGGGCGCTGAGCGTCATGGCCTTAACAGGAGCATTCGGTAGCGGCCTGTGGGGAGCCCTGGCGGAAAAATTTCATCCCCGCACTCTAGGCGTAGCGACCATGCTGCTTGCGGCTGCCGCCGTGGTGTTGCTGACGCAAGTGCGCGGCGCGCGGGCGGCGTTTTTTTTCTCAATCATCTTTGGATTGAGCGCGCGTGGCGGTTTTGTTCTGATGCATGTTCTACTTGCCCGTTATTTCGGACGGCGCTCGTTCGGCGCCATCACCAGCGTCCTTGAGCCCTTTCATAAGGGTGGGCTGGGTGTCGGAGCTTTGATGGCAGGATTGGCTTTCGATATGAGCGGTAGCTATCAAATTGTTTTTCTATTGTTCATCGCAAATTATCTGATCGCCGCCACTCTCACATGCGTGGCTCGCGAGCCTTCTTATGCTTCAATGAACAGGATAGCGGCCAGCAGTTGAGCGCTGCAAAAGCGGATTATGATGGTATTGCGTTCCGCCCTGCTTCGCGCTTGCGATCTCGACGATTTTACGCATACTGAGACGGAGAAAGTTCCAAAAATGTCCGGCGTAATAAAAAAAGCGCAACTGTTTAAGAGGCGCCGCTCGGTCGAGCGAATTGTTGCGAAGGAGTGGAGTTACCCGACCGGCATGGTCTGGTGCCCTATGAAGATGAGCGGCATGGCGCTGATGAAGTGTGCCGAAATGCAAAAGCAATTCGGCTGCGGCAGTATCAAGCAATTCAAAGTCATAACGCTCACGAAACCCGGCGACGTTTTGCTTTACTGGCCCTGGCTGCGGCGAGGTCGGGAGTGTCCGGAACGCGCGGATGAAAAAGAAGTGCGTGAATTACGCTTGGCTCTAAGCCCGCTTAAGTTGGTGGAGAAGACCAGGAAAGATCCCCGCTCGTACCGTTGCCCGTCGTGCGGCGGGCGTAAAGCTTTCGGCGCGCGCCAATGCCGCCCCTGCTGGCGCATTTCAGTCGGAGAATGAGCAGAGACTGATCGAGTTTTCGCCGTACCAACGATCAACCTTCAAGCGTCAGACCCTACCTTCAACGACGACGCCGACACGCATCACAGACAGTTACATCTTCATAATCAACGAGATCCCGCATCGGCCGGATTACACTTGACAGCTTCCATGAGGCTAGGTGATATTTCGCGCAGTTCGCTTTCCAATAACTGAAAACAATCACCTACGCTGCTGTCAGCGCGGCAGGGTGTCTAACCTATTTGAGACCGCGCATGAAAAACGTAACTGCTTACTTAAGCCTTATCGGAGTTGTTCTCGCCTCGTTTCAGTTTCGAGGATTGTTCTTATGCGCAGGATTTCTACACAGGCAAGACTATCCGCATCCTCGTCGGCTTTCCGGCTGGCGGCGTTTTGACACCTAGCCCCGTACGATCGCCATATCAGTAAATTTATCCCCGGCAATCCGACGGTCGTAGTGGATAACGTGACAGGAGCGGGCAGTCTGGTTGCCGCCAACTCAGTCTACAAGGCCGCCAGCCCGATGGACTGACGATCGGCAATTTTATCGGCACCTCATTTCGCAGCAACTTTTCGGCGGCTTCTGAGTGTCTAGGACTTCGGAACAGCTGCCTTTGGTAAGTGACTCAACTATCGCATCTGCGCCACGCCCGCAAAGCTGAGGAAATCCACCATTGTAAACTCTGCGGTGACTTTGCCGCTTCTAGTCGGAAGCGTAGGTCTCCAATGCGGCTCGTCCGACATGAACGAGTTACGGTCGAGTTGGAGAAGACCGATTATCACCTCGCCAACTATCCGGGCGCCGACCGGACCGAGGCGGAGGCCATTTTCCATTACCTCGGCTTCTTTAAGGACGTAATACCAAAGTGGGGTGGACTCGTGCAGGTTAAGACCAAAATCCCGTAGCTCACTTAGATCGTCGGCAGAAAGCGCCGGAACTCTCATATAACCTGCGATGCTCTGCCCGGATGGCAATTGCCAGGTTATATGCCGTAATAGATTTCGCTGCGGTAATGACGTCGGCGGATCACCCGAAGCGATGGTTGCGAGCGGCAGGTTGAATAATGGCGTGGAGATCTTCGTATCGATCAACTTGTTAGGCCTGACGTTTCCGTCGGCAAAATCAAAAAATGTTTGCCATCCAATATAGCGTCTGGGCGCCCGAAAACCGCCGCGCAGGTCATCCGGGTCGCGATTATTTTCCTGTGAAGGATCGAAGATTATTCCGAAGAACGGCTGTCCTGCAAGGCTGGTAAAGTTCGCTCTGTAAGAAGGCCGAACTAAGGAATGCCCAAAACGGTACGCCGCACCCTGAAACTCAACGGGGATTTGCGTTACTTCCGGTCGATAAAACTTCCGGCCGCGGCGGAGAATGTCGTTGATCATTTCCCGGCCGATAAAAAGCGGTAGGACTTCATGGAGGATGATCCAGTGGTAATGCCATGTGGTTAGGCGCCGTGCTCGGCGATATATTTCGCCTGTGTCATTCCGATCTATGCGCATGTCGGGGCCTTTCACGGAATTACTCGTGATGAGATCCACAACCTTGTTTTGAAACAACAGGAAAGCGGCTTGGAGTCCAGCTATCACAAGATTTTCATCGTTCCGTGGATGGCTATAACGGCCGTGTTCCCGGAACGCGGCAAGTCCTCGAATAGACCGCCGGTCTCGACTTTAAACTTTGCGCCGTACCGACCATTTCTAACTGGTTCGTAAAGTTCTGCGTCGGCAATCGGTCCGCCACCATAGACGGAGTCCAAGTCAAAGGCAGGGTGCATCCGGCGACTTGAGCACCTGCACATACCAGGCAATTGCTTCGACCACACAACGTAGCTCAACCTCAGCAAATCTCAGGTACATCCGCCGCAAATAGTTCCCAACCGGCAGGGCGGGGACTGCCCATGGCCGGATCGGAGCCACCCCGAAGGTTTCAACAAGTGTTGATTCGACAATAGCTCGTCAACCTCGCCAACATAAAGCGAAGAGTTGATAAAGCCGTCTCAAAAACTCATCTACTGGGATATGGATCTGCGGATGATTTGTACGTGGACACGAACTACTGTTTAGAACCAAGAAGATTGTGACCGTTTTCAGTGACTACTAATTGAGGCGGCTGCTGAAATACTCCCATACGCGGTTTGACACATCTTCTCCGGAGACTTGCGGATAGATGGTTTCGAGCTCCTCGGCGGTGAAATAACGTGGTTTGCCGGCGGACATCGCTCGCAATTGGTAGTTGGCCGCTTCCTCCATCCACAAGGTCATGACACATACGCGCCGGACGTCCTTATCGGCTACATTGACCCCGTGGCCACGCAGTAACATGGCGCCGTAATCACCCAAGGTACTCGCCACTGCATCGCCCAGCTCGCGGGTTCTGATCAGAGTAATCCGGTCGTACACCTGGACATCGTTTCGAAAAATCGCTCCCGAGGCGTGCAGAGGCCGAATCGTTTCACCCAGCGAGCTCAAAACCACGCAGCTCGGCGGATGGACATGGCAAATCGCCTGAATATCTGGTCTGGCTTTGTAAATCCGGGCGTGTATCCAAAATTCAGTGTTGGGACGGCCATCACCGGATAGTTGATTTCCTTCAACATCGAGCTCGAGCAAATTGTCGGCGCGCACCAGAGCCGGGCTCATTCTGGGCGGGAAGATGAAAGTATCGGTCCCCGGAATACGCGCGCTCACATGACCGAACGCCGCGGCGATACCTTGTTGATGTAGTATGTGGCTGGCCTTGACCACGTCACCTTTGAGCAGCTTAAGATCCATAAGTTACCTTCCGGTGTTTGGATAACGAACGCTGGCGATGCGGTGATCGGTTTGGACTACCGCTTCATTTCATTGCCGATCAGCCGTAATACCTCGTTGAACTGGCGCTGCATGGCGATCATCTGCTCGCGCATATTGAGAACCACTTCGGCGCCTTCGAAATTCACCCCCATCTCTTGAATGAGAAGGTTGGCAATGCGAATGCGGTCAACCTGATCGGGCGGATAGAGTTTGCGTCTGCGTTGCACCACCGGCCGAATCACGCTCTCTCGCTCGAGCAGTTGGATAAAATTCCTGTCAACCTTACAAGTTTTGATTATCTCTGTAATTTGAAAATATTTTCGTCCCATCGCTTGCTCTCGTTATAGTCGGACGTCTTTGCGCACGTCCTCGGCGTAGGCTCGATCGATTTTGTCGATCACGTCTGCAGAGATATTATTGTCGCCGGGCACGCGAATCATGAGCCGTAAATACAGATCTCCAGCAGAGCTTTGCCCGTGAGCGGAAACGCCCTTGCCGCTGAGGCGTAGCCGTTGCCCGCTTTGCGCGCCCGCGGGTATTTTTACTTTGAGCTTGCCCATCGGTGTTGGCACTTCCACTGTCGCTCCTCGAAGCGCTTCACCGATTGTGATCGGCAAGTCCATGGATAGATCCTTGCCCGACCGTGTGAGCAGCGGGTGAGGCCGAATTCGCGGTATGATATAGAGATCGCCTGGCGGCCCACCTCTCACTCCGGCCTCGCCCTTGCCGCGCAAGCGAATTCGCTTCGAAGGCTCGGCTCCGGGAGGGATATTGACCCGAATCGTATCGGGCCGCAGCACTCGGCCAGAGCCTCGGCACACTGCGCAAGGATCGCCCGGCAGTTTTCCGCTGCCCATGCAACGCGGGCAGTTCTGGCGAAACTGGAGCGGCCCCTGCGCCACCGATATACTGCCGCTACCGCCGCACTGCGGGCACTGGGTGGGGGTGCTGCCCGGCTTAGTTCCGGAACCATTGCAGGTATCGCAGGTGACCGGCCGCTGCAGAGTGATCGAGGTTTGAAAGCCGCGGACAGCGTCGAGAAAATCGATGTCCATAGATGACTCGATATCGTCGCCACGCATTGGCCCTTGCCGGGTCCTTCTACCGCGGCCTCCCATGCCTCCCAATCCGCCGAAGAGCTCGCTCAGATCGTCCATATTGAATTCGTAACCGCCACCTGCCCCAGCGGACTGTTGCTGCCATTGTTGATAGCTACGCGCCTTGTCAGCATCGAAACCGGCCGCCAATCCCGCCTCACCGAATTCGTCGTACAGCTTGCGCTTCTTCTCATCGCCTAACACGTCGTAGGCGGTCGAAATTTCTTTGAATTTATTTTCGGCCTCTTTGTTGCCTGGGTTGATATCGGGATGGTATTTGCGGGCAAGCTTGCGATAAGCTTTGCGGATATCATCATGAGAGGCGCCGCGTTCAACACCGAGAATTTGATAGTAGTTACTTTCAGCCATTGTAGATTAGAATATCTTTGGCGCATCCGGTTGCAAGGGGATGTACCATCTTAGAGTAACCATCAGGCTCAGACCTGTCGAATAAGCTATGGCAAGCGTAGAAGTACAATTCCAATCACCACCAAGGTGATCCCGGCGGCAGCACGCCCGGATAATTGCTCACCGAACAAGAGCATTCCCAGTATAATAGCCAGCAGCGCCTCCAGCCCTAAAACCAGGATGTAGCTCGAGCCGAGCTGTTCGTAGCGCATGGCGCGCGCTTGTATCAAAGCCCCCGTGCTGAACAGGGCAGTGAGGCCCACGGTCGGCCAAGCCTGCGTCAATCCCTGCGAATATTTCATTAGTGCGCCGCCGGTGACATACATGATCGCGGCAATGGAATAAAGTACAAGCGTCTTCATTGGTGGGACGGGATAAAGCTTAAATTGAGCCCTGAAGTTATGAGACCAAATGGCGGATATTCCGTCTGGAAACAACAAGTATACCTGTAGCCGATGTCGTGCTCAATTAGAGCTTGCTCGAACTCGAAAGGATTTCGATTAGCGCGCGTTCTTAGCCGCACGCGATAATGATCTTTTCGAAGCGGCGCGGCGACCCTCACGGCGCAGCGCCTTTAAAGATGCCCGCGAGCGCTTTTTCGAGACTGCTTTCTTTTGGCGCTTCGACCGCGTTTAACATCCGCGGCGGCTTTCTTCCTGGTCGATTCCGACGTCGTCCCTCTGGCGGGCGGCGGGAGCTTCACCCCTTCTCGCCGCGCCTTGGATAGGCCAATCGCAATCGCCTGCTTTGTCGAACGCGCGCCGTGCTTGCCGCGGCGAACGTGCTCAATCTCCTCCCGGACGAACTCCCCCGCTTGCGTGGAGGGAGCCTTTCCTTCCCGCTTGGCTTTGCGCGCTCTTCTGAGAGTTTTTTTCTCGGGCATGATGCACCTCCGGTTTATCTTAACTCTCTCGAATTTTATTTCCGTGCCGTTGCAGTACCGGAGAGCCGGGACCAAGAGGCTAAAGGTGGCGCCAATGAACCTGCCTTGATCGTTAGAAACAACGATTCGCGTAGGCTCATTCCTCTCGCACCCAGATTTGGGTTCTGCCTAGTAAAGAAATGCCGATGAAGCCGCGGACGTGCAAGGCGTTGCCGCCGTCTTCAAGCTTCATTTTAGCGCGGTAGATCTTACCGTTCTCTGGATCCAAAACTTCCCCGTTTTGATACTCCTCGCCTTGCTTCGTTATTCCCCATAAGATGGTCATGCCGATCACCGGCTGATCCTGGCGCGAACCGCTGCACTTATCGCACTTCGGATTGGGATCTTCACCAGGCTGCGGAAACGTCTTCTCTAATCTTCCTTGATATTGGCCGTTCACCTCAGTGATTCGGACCAGTCCGCGCGGCTTGCCGGTGCTGTCATCGATAGTTCTCCACAAGCCTGTCGGCGAAGGCTCGGCGGCAAATACGCAGGACGACCAAAGCGCGAGAACCAGCAGTAGCTGAACGAGCAGACTCATAGAACGCAGGTCGTCCTGAAGCGTTCTGTTGCGGTAGGCGATGCGGTGATCCGAAATATCACAAGGTGTGAGTGGTGGCGGCGCGCCGATAATCTTTTGAGTAGCGGCACGACCCGGTCTGGACCGATGCGATCACGCAGTGGCCGATCTACTTGTTCACGCCATCGATCCTAAGGTTGTATAAATTGATGACGTTCTCGCGAACGACCTTCCTTAACACGTCTTTGGGCAGATGACCGAGCTCTTCGGCGATGACTTTACGGGAATCCGGCCATGTCGATGCCGCATGAGGATAGTCATTGGACCACATAAACGTATCCTGACCAAAATGATCCATCAGCCATCCGCCAGTGGGATCGCTGAAGAAGGTTGCATAAACTTGCTCCGTGACATACTCGCCAGGAAGCTTTTCCATGAAAGGAAGCGGCATCTTGGTACGAAACCTTTTGTAATATTTATCCCATTCATGCACGAAGAACGGCAGCCACGCGACTTCATTTTCAACGTAAACCAATTTGAGTTTGGGGAAGCGCGCCAGGACGCCACCAAAAACTAAATCGAACAGACTATTAGCGGCATCCGTAAGCTTGGTATTGACAGCGGTTCGATAGGTGTCGAGTCCTGTGCGTTCGAAACGGCTATAGTTAAATCCCGTCAGAATGTGCAGATTGACCGGCATACTCATATCCTGCGCCGCTTCCCAGAATGGATCGTAATAGTCGCTGGTAAAGGGCAGATGCTCGGGCGGAACTTGCCAGATCAAGCAGCCGACCAGTCCTTCCTTCTTACAACGTTCCAGCTCTCTGATGCCATTTTTGATGTTGTAAAGAGAGATCATCGGAATGCCCACGAGACGCCCGGGAACGGTCTGGCAATATTCAATCAGCCAATCGTTCGCGATACGGAAACACGCCTCCTGAAGTTCTGCATCCTCGAGCGCGAACAAGCGCAGCCCTAAAGTCGGATAAAGCACCTCAGCGGAGACACCGTCAATTTCCATCTCATCGATGCGCGCCCGGGGGTTCCATCCTCCGGGTTTTTCACCGGGGGAGTTTCGCGCGGGAAACTTTGGGTATTTCTCTCTGAGACCCGGCGGCAAATTCCTCTCCCATAAATCTGTGGGCTCGATCACATGTGAATCTGCTGAGATGATGCGCTCGTCCCCGAGGACCGACTCCGGCGTCCGCAAAGCAGCAGCTGTGCTCATAGCCATACCTCTCCTTCCCGTGATTGTCTCTTGTTTAGTCCATTCAAATCCGTTTGTCTACGAAAGGAGCCATCGGATAGTTGAAGATGGCAGCTTTCGACCGGTTCTTTGAATACTGAAGGAGAGATGGTTTACATGCTTCTCTTGAAGATGCGAGCATGACAATTGCCAGCGTTTCAACGGATGATGGCTCGGCAAGCATTCATGCAATAAGGAGACAGTGACAACCGAATACGATCAACATTACGTAACCGGCTCACGCCGTAGAATCTCGATCGCCATAGGAGTTCTCGTGGCGCTGCTGGGGATGGCAGCGGCCTGGCGATGGACGCCGTTGGCTGATCGAATCGACATCAGCAAAGTTACCGCATGGGCTATTGCGCTGCGAAGCAACCCATCCCGTGTATCGATCATTCTTGGCGCCTATTTTTTCGGTAGTATTGTTTCGCTTCCGATTACGATCTTAATCCTCGCTACCGCCCTGGTGTTTGGCCCGATGGAGGGAATCATTTACTCGTTCATCGGATCTATGATCGGCGCCGGAGCAACCTACGCGATGGGCTATTTTCTTGGTAGCGACTTCATCCGAAAACTCACGGGAGCTAGATGGAAAATGTTGGAACGCAAGATCAACCAGACGGGAATCTTGGCGGTGGCAGCTCTACGCGCGATTCCGATCGCGCCGTTCACCGTGGTCAATATAATCTCCGGCGCCTTTCAGGTGCCCGTCCGAGATTACCTACTCGGATCGCTGCTCGGTCTCGCGCCCGGAATAATCCTCACCAATCTCTTCGCGCACCAATTGCAGAGCGCCATCCGCAATCCCGGATTGGGCAGCTTTGTCTTGTTGGCCGTGTTGGTGATCGTCAGCATTTTGGGAACCATCTGGTTGAGACGCAGGTTCAAGAGCAAAGACTGAACATGGCGCGATGATATGGCAGCGAATCCCTTCTCTAATCAGGGCCCTGTCAAGCGCATCCCTGCGTCCACCGGCAAAATTGCCGCAGTTACATAGGAAGCTTCATCCGATGCCAAATACAGCGCCGCATAGGCCACATCGTCAGGCTCGCCGATACGACCAAGCGGAACTCGCGTCGTGTAGCGCGCTAATTTCTCCGGCGTCGATGTATCCACCATCGGCGTTCGGACGGGTCCGGGGCAGATGCAGTTCACTCGGATCTTGTCTTTGGCATGATCCATTGCCATCGCCTCAGTCAACCTGATCAAGCCGCCCTTCGAAGCACAATAAGCGGCTCGCCCTGCCTGCCCGAGCATGCCGGAGCGCGCGCCGATATGAAGAATGACACCGCCGCCGCGCTTTTTCATTTCCGGTATGGCTAGACGCGAAACGACAAATGCTCCTTTTAGATTAACGTCCAACGTGCGGTCCCAAGCTTCCTCAGAAATTTCTGTGATACTCCCGTTGGTTCTGACTCCAGCGCTGTTTACGACGATATCGAGTCCCCCATACTGCCGGACGGCCCCTGCAATCAACGATTGCATCTGGTCTGAATCCCCAACATCTCCGGGACGGAAGAGCGCTTTTCCTCCGTGCTTCTCGATCATGGCAACGGTTTCTTTACCCTTAGATTCGGTCATCGAGGTTCCGGCTACAGCTGCTCCCTCCTTGGCAAACATCACAGCGATAGCCTGTCCGAGCCCTGATCCAAAACCGGTGATGAAGGCGACTTTGCCGTTCAATTTCATAATGTACGTTCCTCCTCAGTTAATGAGCATACAATCGAGTGTTTCTCACGGTCAACTAATTTGTACTTGAGGTGATCCGCTGAGAAACTTTCAACAAACCACATCATGCTCCAGCGCCTCAGAGACATGCAAACCTGACTTCCATACGCCTTCAGCCGATTGATCTTTGTATCGGAGTGCCGCCCAGGATAAGACTTGCCTTGAACCCGGGGCGGCGGCGCCGAGCACTTTCGGCCATACAAGCGGCGGCGCCTTTCATTGACTGCATGCAACCGCCGTGTTACGAAGCACGGATTAATTTATGCAACAGAAGTATATTGAAAACCCCTGAATTCGAAGAACTCAAGTCATTGGACCTGCGTCAGTGCGCGACTGTCGGCGATATCGTCGCCGGCATGAGATACTGTGCCTTCGGTGCAAGGATGTTAGGAGAAGTGGCCAATACGATCCGCCAGATGATCGTATCGAATGAGAACCAGATTATCATCTATGATGGCGTGCAAGAATCTCAACTCGGTTTGCTTTTGCGCGAGTTCGTGAAAAACAAATGGGCTCGGAAAATTCTTCTGCCGTCTCAATATGCCAAGCAAAAACCCAGCGGCGAAGACATCCTCGTCGTCGGGGGATTTTCAGAAAGATACGCGGAGGCCATTTATACAAAGCCGGCGCGGGCGATTTTCATAAATCCATTCGACATGGCTCGCCCGGGGCAGATCAAAGACGGTTACTTCCCCGATGCCGTTTTTGCCGATCCGCGCTACGTGATGCCGGTGATTTACCGGGCGCTGGACGAATGGATCAACGGCCGGCGGACCTCTGTCGAAACTCTCGTTACCGATCTCGCACGGTATGGCGGTGTCGCGACGCAAGTCTCGCGGGCAGCAAAAGCGTTGCAAGCGATGGTGCGCGACAGCGGGTGCGTGCGATTTCTGACTGTCAGCGGAGCCATGACGGTCGGCAAAATGGATTTAGTAATCTGCGATATGATCGAAATGGGTTTCGTTCAAGCCGTTTCCTCAACCGGCGCGCTCATGGCTCACGGGCTGGTTTCATCCATCGGACTTAAACATTACAAATACAATCCCGCTTATGATGATACCGCTCTGGCCCGCCACAAGTTGAACCGGGTGACGGACACGCTCGAGCCTGAAACCAATCTAGACACTGTCGAGAAGGTGGTCGGCGAAGTCATCAAGCATATTGATGGCGTTCGTTCGATTAGCCCGAGCCAGCTAAATAAGGCCATAGGCAAATACCTCGCCGAGCATTATCCAAAAGATCGCGGTATTCTTAAGTCGGCTTACCTCAATGGCGTGCCGGTATTCGTGCCTGCTTTCGTCGACTCAGAACTCGGCAACGATCTTTATATTCACAACGTCCGGCGCAAGCGGCGTCGGAAGCAACCGATCGTGATGGATTTAGAGCTGGACAGCAAGTTATTAATCGAGCTGGTCACAAACAATAAGCGATTCGGTATCTTATCGATTGGCGGCGGCGTGCCGCGAAATAATGTGCAAAACGTTGCGCCACTAATTGAGATCATCAACGAGCGGCTGGGCAAGACGTATCCTGAGCGCCGCTTTACCTATGGAATCAGGGTGTGCCCTGACCGTCCCCATTTCGGTCACCTGTCCGGCTGCACCTATTCAGAAAACGAATCATGGCGGAAAGCAGTCAAGAACGGCATCTATGCCGAAGTTTTAGCGGACGCGACTCAAGTTTGGCCGTTTCTGGTCAAGTACCTTATGGGGAAAAAGAGGCTGGCGGCCTGAAATAAAATAAATGAATTCCCCTGATAAACAAATCTGATAAATCAGAATTTACAGACCCCGGAGCGAGCTCGAGCCGGGACCTTACAGGACTGAACTGCAGATACTGAGCGGTTGAGCGGAGGCTTAAAAGGCGCGCCGAATGCGGTTGAAGCCAGTAAAGCGGACCAGAATCAGCAGGCAGTACGAGTTGTCAATCGCTACTTTCGTATTCCTAAAAGCTTTCGGCCGTACTCTTTAACCAGTTGCTCGCGCTCTTCCGAAGGCGGCAAAGTTTTCAGACGGTCTTCGATGCGCCCACGCTCTTCCTGTTTGAGTTCGCCCCAGCGTTCCAATCCCTTCTGAAGCGTGTCGCGCTCTTCCGGGTCGAGAGGTTGAACAACTGGTTCAGCCGTCTGACTGGATTCCCCCGGAACGCCCGCCGCTCGGTCAACTTCAGATCCCAGCACGACCGCCCGTTTAGGACGCCCGCGCTCATCATAGATGAGGGCAAAGTTTCTAAACCCGATATTAGAAAGAAGGGAGTGCACGGCCGGCTCCAGCGGCGAACGTTCTAGCCGGAGGTTCAACAGTTTACTGTCAGCTGATGATGGCAGAGTAAACTGAAAGCCGGTCTGCTGCCGGATAGCGTCAAGCGCATATATTACGCGAATCTGATCGAAAGCAAAGGAAATATGGTCGTCGCGATATTCAACCCACTGCGGATAGAAAGCTTCTTCCGAGGTTTGCGCGCCCGCTGGTTGGATACCGACAGTAGCTAGAACCCCGGCGATGGAGGCAATTATGGAATATTTTTTCATCGATCACCTCTTTCAGGCTGAGCAGCAAGTCTTGTGCCCCGTCTCGCGCAATCGAAATCGTTATAGAATTGCTCGCTTGGAAGCTCTTACCGGCCGAGCCT
>JAICEJ010000035.1 GCA_025924215.1 Candidatus Binatia bacterium | reverse complement strand
GATGAAATTCCCAAGGTTCTACGCCGCAAGCTTCAGTGGGTGCTTGCAGAAAGCATGTCTGACGTCTTGAAGAGCGCTTTGCTTGATAAACCTACCGCAAAGAAGCCGGCAAAGGGCGTACGCGAGAGAGTGCGGGCTCGCGGCGCTAGGCTTTCGAAACGCGGTGAAAAACCGCTGCAGAAAAATCGTAGAGATCGATCCATTCCCTTACGACCCTAAAACGAGTCCTGCTGAACTCAACCGAGCAAAAGCTCTCAAGTTCCACCTATGCGGTATATTCCTGTCGTGGATGATAGCGACTTATCCTATGAAGTTAAGTCGTTTGGGTGAATTCGGCCTGATTAACAGGGTGCGGCGCACAATACCGCCGAGCCGTGATGTAGGTCTCGGCATTGGCGATGATGCGGCTTGGGTTAGAGCCAAAACGGATTCCTTTTTTGTCACTGCAGATCTCCTGCTGGAAGATGTTCACTTTGATCTTAACTGGACTTCATTATCTGATTTGGGGTACAAAACCCTCGCAGTCAATTTGAGCGACATCGCTGCCATGGGCGGGGTCCCTGCCTATTTAACACTCTCCTTGGGCATTCCGAGGCATTTTACCAGTAAGAAATTGGACCATTTTTACCATGGGATTGAGTCGTTGGCAGTGCAGCACAATGTAGCCGTCGTGGGGGGAGACATCAGCGTGGCCGACAAGTTGCTGATTTCCGCTTGCCTCATCGGTCATGCCCCATATCGGCCGATCCGTCGCAGCGGCGCCAAACCCAGGAACGATATCTATGTCACGGGAACTTTGGGTGATTCCGCGTTGGGTTTGCATTTGCTTAAGAGCAAAATGCTCAGACAAAGAGGCGCTGCATATCTCCTTAAACGCCATCACAAACCCACGCCTAGACTTGCAATAGGCGCTCTGCTAGCTCGCAAAGGATTGGCTACTGCAATGATCGATGTCAGTGATGGACTGCTGCAAGACCTCGGACACATTTGCAGAGCCAGCCTCATAGGCGCTCGCATCTGGGAAGAGGCTTTGCCGCTATCAAGGGCGTACCGAGAGCTGGCTGGTAACGAAGGAACACGTTATGCACTGACTGGCGGAGAGGATTATGAGTTGTTGTTTTGCGCTCGCCAGAGTGATCGGCAGCTAATTGACCAGTTGCAGCGTCGGGTGAAGGTGCCGCTAACCCGCATCGGCGCCTGCGTTCCGGCTAAACAAGGGATCTATTGTTTAGATCGTTCAGGAAAGCCCATCTCCGTTCCAGTCATTGGCCATGATCACTTCAAGAGTAAAACTTCCGACAGTAATGATTAACTTTGTTAGCCCGGCCGCTCAACGCTCTGCGTGGAACTGATGGATGGATTCTGAACGTCTCGTCCAGTTATTAGAAGAGGTGCGTGAAAAGAAAGTCAGCATTTCGCAAGCTGTCGCTCAACTGCGTCATATGCCCTACGAAGATCTGGGCTTTGCCAAAATTGATCACCACAGGGCGATCCGACAAGGGTTTCCCGAAGTAATTTTGGGCGAAGGAAAACACCCGAAAGATATTGCTGCCATCATCCGTGCGCTGCGCCGCCATAAAAACAATATATTGGTCACTCGTGTGTCCCCAGAAAAAATGACAGCGCTAAAAGCTACCATCGCCGGGCTTAGGTATCATGTTACCGCCCGTGCAGCGACCTGGATAGCAAAGCCGATCGCCACCAAGGGCAAAGGAGTCGTACTCGTAGTATGCGCCGGCACGTCTGACATCCCAGTGGCAGAAGAGGCTTTCCTAACTGCAACGCTAATGGGTAACTGTGTCGAAAAGCTGTTTGATGTCGGTGTCGCAGGTATTCATCGACTCCTCGAAAACCGACGAAGATTGGATCAGGCTGCTGTAGTCATTGTTGTTGCGGGCATGGAAGGCGCCTTGCCAAGCGTCGTTGCCGGAATGATCGACAAACCGGTTATCGCTGTCCCCACCAGCATTGGTTATGGAGCGAGCTTTAACGGACTTGCGGCTTTATTGGGAATGCTTAACTCCTGCGCGGCAGGGGTGACCGTAGTCAATATAGATAATGGCTTTGGCGCGGGGTTTGCGGCAAGCCTCATAAACCGGGTATAGATAACCTCCTGACGCAAACTTTAAGAACACACAATGAGCACTTTGCTTTACCGGGGAGCCTCCTATGCGCTCCATCAAATTGGCATCATTTTTGGCACAACATCACTACTAATGGACGAGCCGAACATCGCTCAAACTCTACTGGTGAATATCGTTAAAGGGACTATGTCACTTATTCTTTAGGGCCGCAGGATCATGGACAATATAAAGCGATATCGCATTACCCCTCATCATTCAGAATTGGCTGTCAAAGTTTTTGGTTCATCTCAATTGGAATTATTCCAGAACTCGGGATGGGCGTTATTTGACGTTACAACCGACATCGAAAAAATCGAGACCAAAGACTGCGTCCCTCTCGAAGTGGAAGGAAGCGACCGGGATGACCTTTTGGTGAATTGGGTGCGTGAGCTGCTTTACCTTTATCAAGGCAGCGGCTACTTACTGAGGGAATTTCGGATCAGCGAGCTTGGAGATAAAATGGTGAAGGCGGAAGCATGTGGCGAGAAAATCGATCCAGACCGTCATGAGATCAAAAAGGAAGTCGTGGCAATTGCATATGACAAAAGCCGCATGGTGAAGACAGGCGACCAATGGACCGCGCAGCTTATCTTTGAGGTTTAATCGTTAATGAGTTATGTCACCGAAAGCGATTACGAAGGAGTCGCCCTCATTGCCGATCCCATCCATCGCTACATACAGTTCACGGTGCCGCAGAGCAAGGGAGAGGTGACGGAAAAGGCGCTAATCGACTCTCCTTGGGTGCAGCGCCTCCGCTATATTTATCAGCTCCAGAGCGCACGCTGGGTTTACCCCTCCGCAGAGCACAGCCGTTTTCAGCATTCGTTGGGCGCGATGCATATGGCCGGCGAATTCGCAAAGCATCTATATCCGTCATTAAGGAAGGTACTGGGGGATGAGTGTCCGTCGGCACCATTCATCGAAGAGTATATGCGGGTAACTGGTTTACTTCATGACCTCGGACATGGACCGTTTGGACACTTCTTCGACGATAACTTTTTGCACGATTTTGATCTGACCCACGAAGATTTAGGACAGGCCATCATTCAAAAATATCTTGCCGACTTCATTGGGCAATTGAGGCGCAGCCCTAGCGGCCCGTTTGCTGCCGGTGAAGAGCTGCGCCCGGAGGACGTCGCCTTCCCAATCAAAAAAAATGGCCAAGAAGATCATGGCAAGCCCAAATGGGTGAGGATGTTGCAACCATTAACCAGCGGGATTTTCACATTTGATAATCTCGACTATGTTTCGCGAGACTCCTATATGTGTGGCATCGCCGGCGGGCCGGTGGATCGTGCCCGTCTGATGCACTACACGTTTTTTTCGCCTAAAGGTTTGACGCTGCATAAAGCCGGCAACAGCGCCCTAACCATGTTCCTCAATACTCGGCTTTATCTATACACAAACGTCTATTATCATCGCACCACGCGCGCCATCGATCTCCACTTGCGCGATATCTTTCCGGATACGATGCGTGTTATCTTTCCGGGTAATCCGCTCGAACACATGGAAGAGTACTTGTATTTGACAGATTGGTCGCTGCTCGAGGGAGTCTCCAGGTGGCGGCGGAAAAAGGGCGAGATGGAGGCGTTGGCCAAAGAATGGGAGACCGTGCTACACCGCGAAGTCAAGTGGAAGATGGCTTATGATCGAACTCTTTCGCTCAACGAACTCCATTATGGGATGGCACTGATACAAGTCGCGGACTGGGAGAAGCGAATCCGCAGCGCTTTACCCCCAAGTTTGCGCAGTCTTAGATTTCGCATCGATATGGCGACCCAGGATCCGCGGCCGGAGAATCCATTTGCCATGGGTAAGAAACAGATTCATATCTTCGATCCTTCAACCGGTGAGATCACAAAAGAATCTTTAGCCGAACTCTTCGAATTTATCCCATCCAAGGTTGTTCAGTTCCGTGTTTTTGCATTAGACCACGAGCACGATCAAGCGCTCGCCGAAATCGCAGAAAACACCCTAAAGGGCCAATCCGCCTCGGTTAAAACCAGTGTTTAAGAAAATCGTCGGCGATTCGATTGTCGAGCTACCAAAACACTCGACTCACTGCAAGAGGTAGCTTGGTGAGTCGACTGAGGCGACTTAAACAAGTCAACTTTCCCAATTCGCTCCTGCTCTGCACAATTGCAAAGCTATTCATTCTGCAGATGAGAACTTCTGTGGCGTGGATGGGAACCAGCTACTATCGTCCGCTCTACGTTCGAATTCGTCGGTGTCGAACGGTAAAAATCAAGCAAATTCGCCAAGTCTCCAACGCTCATGTTCAGCTTTACGCTTCCACGGGCGTGTGTTAAATAAAACAGACCCAAGTTTTAGAGGTACCCATTAGCGTTATGACAAAAGCCATTATCGAACTTTTTGAAGAAAGCATACGGGTGAAGCAGTGTTTTCTGCGGGATAACTTAGAAACTCTCACGCAGGCAATTGATGCTCTCGTTAGTGCGTTTCAAAGAGGAAATAAGCTACTTCTCTTCGGTAACGGCGGTAGTGCGGCTGATGCTCAGCATATCGCCGCTGAGTTCGTAAATCGGTTTCTGATCGAACGACCGCCGCTACCTGCAATTGCTCTCACGACAGACACGTCGGTCTTAACAAGCGTTGCTAATGATTACAGCTACAATGAAGTTTTTGCCAAACAAGTACAGGCCCTCGGCAAGGAAGGAGACGTGGCCGTGGCGCTATCAACCAGCGGCAAGTCGCCTAATGTCATTGCGGCAATTGATGTCTGCAAAAGAACAAACATCACGACCATTGGCCTCACTGGCGGCACCGGGGGGGAAATGGTGGGAAAAGTAGATTTTTTGCTCAATGTCTCCGAGGGGCGAAATAGTGCGCGTATCCAGGAAACACATATTCTCGTCGGTCATGTGATTTGTGATTTGGTCGATCAGAGACTCTTCCCCTCGCAGTAAACCGGCCGTTCCATGCCGAAGAAGTTGTTCAAACCTCTCGATTTTTCCAAGGTTAAAACCTATGCAGCAAGAAAACGGTTCAGCAAGGTGCAAACTAACGCACTCGGAAACGTCATACAAAGAGGCAGCCGGGTGCGCACATTCATCGAAGGATTGCCAGATCTTCTCGCAGCCCAAAGCTTAAAAGCAATCGCCAGCAAGATCGCGCAAACTCACGAGGCCAACCGCACGGTGCTGCTCGGCATGGGCGCCCATCCAATTAAGGTCGGACTAAGCCCGCTGATCATAGACTTCATGAAGAAAGGTATCATTGATGCGGTAGCACTCAACGGCGCTGGAATAATTCATGACTTTGAACTCGCTTTCATGGGCGAGACATCGGAAGACGTCGAGGCCAGTCTAAAAAACGGCAGTTTCGGCATGGCCGAGGAAACCGGCGCTTTTATCAATCACGCCATAACCGTCGGTTCGACACAAGGGCTTGGCATCGGCGCTGCGGTGGGACAAGCAATCGTTGAAGCGCGCCTGAAACATCAGGAACTCAGCATTCTTGCCACTGCCGCGCGCATCGGAATTCCGGTCACCGCACACATTGCCATCGGCACGGATATCATTCATATGCATCCAAAGGCGGATGGGAAAGCTCTTGGCGACGGAAGCTTGAGAGACTTCCACACCTTGACGTGTGTAGTCGCAACCCTCGCCAACGGTGTCTATCTGAACTTCGGCTCGGCTGTGATACTGCCTGAGGTCTTTCTTAAAGCCGTGAGCTTGGCCCGTAATTTGGGGCATCCGGTGCAGAGGCTGACCACGGTAAACCTCGATTTCCTCGCTCACTACCGGCCTATGACCAATGTTGTCAAGCGTCCAACCTTAGGAACCGGCAGAGGTTATCATCTTACGGGCCACATGGAGATTATGGTACCACTTCTGTTCGCGGCAGTTTTAGAAAGTCTATAGCTCCCTGTTAAATTCATTTTCTCCTGTCTCAAACTTCTTCTTAATCAACTTGATCGCAGTCAGAATTTCTAGCCCGCTCAAATAGACGGAACAGAGATACTCGAAACAGCTTAATCAAAGACTCACTTCCACAGATCGATCCGAATTTATTTCGCGTCTGCTGGTCATGCTTTACCCCATCTCTCTTTTCTGGTTAGACTAACCCTGCCGTGAATGCCAGGACCGCGATTATCACGTTGACGACGGATTTTGGTTATTCGGATCCGTTTGTCGGAATCATGAAAGGCGCTATCTTGTGCATCGCTCCCGATCTCCAGATCATCGATCTAAATCATGGAATTCCGGCCCAGGATATCAGAGCGGCGGCTTTAAACTTAGCTGCGTCAGTTGACTATTTTCCCCAAGGGACCATCCATGTCGCCGTCGTCGATCCGGGCGTAGGTAGTGAACGGCGCCCGATCCTTATTCATTCAGCGGGGCACTACTTTGTTGGTCCGGACAATGGTTTGTTTAGTTTTGCGTTGAGAGACAACCAATCAACGCTCATCGTGCACTTGTCGAACGAAGCCTATTTTTTGCAGCCCAGGAGCCGAACCTTTCACGGCAGAGATATTTTTGCCCCTGTGGCGGCTCATCTTGCGCGTGGAGTTCCAGCGACTGAATTCGGCTCGCCGTCAAAAGATTGCGTATCCTTACGCTGGCCGGTAGTGAAGCGAGCGGGAGAATTCATCGTTGGGGAGGTACTCTACATTGATCGCTTTGGCAATCTGTTCACAAATATTCAAGAGCGCGATTTAACGGGGCTGGCGAGAGAAAGAATTCGCATCCATTTTAAGGAAATTAAAATCCAAGGCCTGTCGCAAAACTATGTCGAGCGCGATAAGCACACATACATCGCGCTGGTTAATAGCTGGGGTTTGGTGGAGATCGCGAGATATAACGATAACGCCGCAAGCCATAGTGGGGCCAAGATCGGCGACGAGGTGCGAGTTGAGCTACTTACTCTTTGAGATCAGATCACCCAGAGGCGTTCCATGAGTGTGCGGCTTAGTTGGGAACAATATTTTATGACCATCACGCGGCAAGTGGCGGAGCGATCCACTTGCACCCGGGCCAAGGTCGGCGCAGTCATTGTGCGCGACAAGAGCATTCTAGCCACTGGTTACAACGGCGCGCCGGCTGGCATGCCGCACTGCACCGATGTTGGCTGCCTGATTTATGAATCCATGACACCCAACGGCGAAATCGAACAAAACTGCTTCCGCACCATCCACGCAGAGATGAATGCGATTGCGCAAGCTGCCAAGAACGGTTCCACCATTAAAGATGCTTCGATTTATATTACCCATACGCCCTGCATTCACTGCCTTAAGGTGCTGGTAAATACGGGTATTAAGAACATCTTTTACGAAAAGCCATACAAACTTCATACGCTGGAAGAGTTGCTCAAGTACACTCAAGTCAATTTACACAAAATAGACCTGCCATAAAAAAGAGGGCGTGGGTTGTTACCCACGCCCTCTTCTGACTTGCTCCGCGACAGTTAGATCTTACCCTGTAGAAGAAACGCGATAACAAAACCGTACAAAGCCAACGCTTCAAGCAGCGCCAAACTTAGCAGCAATGGCAGAAATAGCCTATCGGCAGCATTAGGATTGCGGCCGATACTTTCCATGGCTGTGGCGCCTACCCGACCCTGACCGAGAGCGGCACCAAACGCAGCGACCGCAACCGCCAAACCGGCAGCAATGGCAATTGCAGCTTTGACTTGCGAGTCCGCGCTGGTAGCTGCGACACCCTCGGCGGCTGCTAGAGCCAAGCTTGATGTAATCAGCGTCACGAACACGGCGCTCAGAAGCGACCATAACTTTTTCATCTTTGCCTCCTTTCCAGCGAGTTGGACTAAGCCTCTTCTTCCTTCTACCTCTCCACCTTCGCCCCTCGCTTTAATAATTCGATCTTAGTGACCGTGCTCTTGTCCATTCCCATGAGCTTCATCATGTCCGTGAGAAATTGCCAAGCTAACATAAATCATGCTCAACAGCATAAATACTGCAGCTTGAATGATCGAAACGAGTGTACCGAGAGCATAAAAGATGACCGGCACAACTAATTTGGTGAGGTCCATGAAAACTTCAATGACGATATGATCGCCCATCATGTTGCCGAAGAGCCGGAGAGCAAGAGAAACCGGGCGAAATAAGTGGGAGACAAATTCCAAAACGAAAAAGAACACCACGGAGAGTAACAAGAGAGGCACAAACGCCAACTTGCCCAGAAAACTCTGCGCCGGGAGATCAGTCATCGGACCGACAAAGTGTTTTAAATAGCCGGCTCCCATTTCTTTGATGCCGATCACGTTGTAGCCGATGAACGAAACCAATGCCAAAGCAACAGTCGTATTTAAGTCACTGGTGGGCGGTGAGAAGCCAGGCAAAAGTCCGCTTAAGTTGCTGAACAAGATAAACAGGAAAAACGTACCGAAAAATGGAACGAATTTGCGCCCTTGCTTGCCAATAACCGCATCGCTTTGACTGACAACTAATCCAATCAGGAGCTCGGCGATGTTTCTGGTTCCCAACTCCGCAGCGGGAACCGTAGGATCCTTTGCACGCGCGAGAGCTACCCGACCCCGCCACGCAAAAAGCAGGACGAACAATGCGCTCACCAAAGCAAAAAAGGTGTGCTGCGGAAGATTGGCCTGCCAGTCATGCGGCAGGAGCGCATACCAGGTAAAGGGATGTTCCATTTTCTCCTACTTGAGCGAATGAATCACGGCTTCAACCAAAACCGCCAGTAGCAAACTGGAAAATCCTAGTGCGAAGGACAATCCATCGATTTGGAACCGAAAAAATAAAAGCGTCAAAAGTCCTAAGAAAATAATAATTTTCAAGATTAGCAGAGACACGCCTGCTTTGACGCGGCCCTTACCCGCCAGCGGTCCCAAAACCCATAAGATGCCAAATCCAAGCAAAAAAAAATTCACGGCCATGAATGCGCCGCCCAAGAAAAGCGCCGTCAGGTCGATGAATTTGGTTTGGCCCAGAGTTACAGCGGTCGCAATGAGTAGCAATACATGCCAAAGTTCAACGCGAAGAATGGTCGCTGCACCGGCCTGCTGTGTCATTCCATTTGGCTGGGATAGAGCCTCATCACCTTACTGATGTCACGCGTGCTCCGATGGATGCAAGCTATTGTCTCCCGCCCAGCCGTTGCTCTGAGTATAACTCCAGGAAGCTAAACACAACTGCACCACTACCGTTGTTGGCGTGGAAACGGCGTTCGGTTCTGATTGTGAATAGGAGGGCAGTCCTCCGCTATCGCCACTACGCTTAAATTTCTAACATGAAGGTATGGGGCGGTCAACTAATGGCGATCACTTCGGCACCACGACTCGAAGGCAGCAACGGTTTTGTGTAAATCCGCGTTGGAATGAGACAGAGAAATCATCATCGCTTCGTACGGGGCAGGTGGTAAGTAGACCCCGCGCTCCAACATGCCGTGAAAGAATCTGGCGAATTTTTCGCGATCACATTGTCTGGCCTCGTCGGCATTGGAGACTCGTGCAACCCCGAAAAATAACGTCATCATTGAACCAGCCCGATTGACAGTCGCCTTGGTCTTATATTTTGCCAGTACCTTGGCAAAACTTTCGGCCAGGTATTTGCCTTTTTTTTCAAGCGTTTGATACGTGCCGTGCCGCGAAAGCTGTTGCAACGTTGCCAGCCCAGCGGTGACGGCGAGTGGATTACCGGATAAGGTCCCGGCTTGATAGACCGGACCCAGGGGAGCGATCAAGTTCATTATATCGCGGCGTCCACCGAACGCCGCAAGGGGCAAGCCGCCGCCCAAAATCTTGCCCAAGCAAGTCAGATCCGGACGCACTCGGTACACTTCTTGAGCGCCGCCCGGTGAAAGACGAAAGCCCGTAACGACCTCATCAAAAATAAGCAAGCTGCCATATCGGCGGGTAATGCTTGCCAGGTTTGCAAGAAACTTTGAGGCCGGCGGAATCACGCCGATATTGGCGCAAACAGGTTCAACGATCACGGCCGCGATTTTATTGCCGTATTTAGAAAAGATTCTCTCGATGCCCGTTATATCATTGTAACGAGCTACTAGTGTTTCAGCAGCCAACGCCGGCACCACTCCCGGACTGTCGGGCAATCCCAGTGTCACAACTCCCGAGCCTGCCTTAACCAAAAGTCCGTCTGCATGACCGTGGTAACAGCCATCAAATTTTACGATTTTGCTGCGCTTGGTGAAGGCTCGTGCCAAACGTATTGCACTCATTGTTGCTTCTGTGCCAGAACTCACCAGACGTATTTTTTCTATGCTCGGGATCAAACGGCAAACAGTTTCGGCCATTTGCAATTCCCGCTCGGTCGGTGCTCCGAATGTGGTGCCTTGCCGCAACGCATCCTGTAGCGCCCCGGTAACATATGGGTGCGCATGACCGAGAATCAGCGGCCCCCAAGAGCCTACGTAATCGATATACTCATTGCCATCGATATCAATCACATGCGCGCCTTTACCGCGCGCGATAAAACGCGGCACACCTGTAACTGCGTGCCACGCTCGTACAGGACTGTTCACGCCGCCCGGAATTTTTTTTTGCGCGCTGTCAAAAAGTCGCTTTGATTTTCCGATGATCATTAGTCGAGTTCAGCTAGCACCGGCTCGTGAGTGTGTCAAGATTGCTGAAACGATAAGAAAATTTTTTCTAAAAATTTTTCCTTGAAATGGGTTATGAAAAGGATTATGACTTGCGCTTCGGTAATTTTTTGTATCTGCTCTCGCTTCGGTTTAGGCATCATAAGGTCATGAGTTTTCATCGCTAGTTGGAACGAAAAGAATAGCAAAAAATTTGTCATCTATTCTCACTCGGTGCTTTTGTCGATTGAGTTCGTTGTTAATTCCGTTAAATAGCTGAAAGCTAAGCTGTTTTTTGATTATCCACAGCTGTGGATAACGTTGTTCGTAACTATAATAATTTTCTTTTAAAAATTAGCTACTTAGTTGGTGCGGAACTATGCTTGAAATGTGGGAAGAAGCTCTCAGACAATTGAGAGAAAAAGTCGGAAAACAAAATTTTGAAACGTGGATTAAACCAATTCACATGCAATCAATTACCGGCGACGGCATCGTTCTCGGCGTTCCCAATAAATTTTTCCGGGATTGGTTGAGCGAACATTATTTTCCTCAGATTAGTGAAGTTTTAGAATCTTTGACGCATAAAGCGTTAAAGATTTCTCTCACTATCAACAATCAATCGCCCGTTGCGCGACCGGAAAAAGTGCCAAGAGCCGACAAGAAGGAAGAACGGGAACCTCATCCCAAGAGTCCTTCGCGCGCCAACAATCTAGTTCCAAAATATACATTCGAGAATTTCGTCGTGGGTGCAAGCAATCAATTCGCTCATGCGGCGTCAATGGCAGTGGCCAACCAGCCTGGCGATCATTACAATCCGTTGTTCATCTATGGAGGCGTTGGTCTCGGCAAGACTCATCTTGCTAATGCTATCGGCCATCGCGCTGCTGCGACTCGTTCGGGGCTAAAGATTTTTTATCTCAGTTCAGAGTCCTTCATGAACGAACTGATTGGCTCGCTCAGGCGCGATAAAATGGACGAATTTAAAACTAAATTCAGAAACATCGATATTTTGATCGTCGATGACGTGCAGTTTATCGCCGGCAAAGAGAGAACCCAGGAAGAGTTTTTCCATACTTTCAACTCGCTTTATGAATCCCACAAGCAAATCGTCATCACTTCCGACAAATTTCCTAAGGAAATTCCCGGACTCGAAGATCGGCTGCGGAACCGGTTTGAATGGGGTCTGATCGCAGATATTCAGCCGCCGGACATAGAGACACGAGTGGCGATCATCCAAAAGAAAGCCGAAGGAGAGGGCATTCAACTGCCTCACGATGTGGCAATTTTTCTTGCAACCAATATCGAATCCAATGTCAGAGAATTAGAAGGCTCTTTAACGCGGCTTGGAGCATTTTCATCTCTGACGAAGTCGCTAATTACGATCGATCTTGCCAAGGAAGTACTTCACAATACTCTCAGAGGCGCAAAGAAGGAAATAACGGTCGAGAGCATTCAGAAAACAATATGCGATTTCTACAACCTTAAGCTCGGTGATTTAAAGGCCAAACGAAGAACAAAAAACATCGCCCTACCACGCCAAGTGGCGATGTATCTTTGCCGAAAGTATACCGAGACCTCTTTTCCAGCCATCGGGGATAAGTTCGGTGGCCGCGATCATTCGACCGTTATTCATGCATCCAAGACAATCGAAAAGCGAATCAAAGAAGATCCCTATATGCAGAACACGATTGAACGATTAGAGAGAAACTTAAATCTGCATAAATAGCTGTGGATAAGCTGTGCCGAGTCGAAAGAACAATTGTTGACAACTTGGAGCAACCATCGCCTAGGCTGTTCTCGCCAACTCAGCGCGTTTAACTCTAAGGATTCAACCACAGGCCAAGATACCTCAGTTGTTGAACTTTTAGCGGTTATCCTCGTTATGAACAGTCTCTATTGCTACTACTTAACTGATTTATATATATAGAGAAGAAGAGAGTCGGGAGGAAACATGGAGATTAAAGCAAAGCGAGGAGATCTTCTCGCCACGCTTTATTGGACCCAAAGCATCGTTGAACGCCGCAATACGATGCCGATTTTGGCGAATGTTCTCCTCGAGTCTCAGAAAAAAGACATTCGCGTTACCGCCACGGACCTGGAAGTCGGTGTCAGAGGAAGTCTCGAAGGAGATGTTGTCAAAGAGGGTTCGGTTACGGTAAATGCGAAGAAGCTTTATGAGATTGTTCGCGAGGTTCCGAACGAACACGTTCAACTTAAACGACTTGAAAATGATTGGGTCGAAATTCGCAGCGGAAAATCGGTTTTCAAGATTGTCGGCATGGATGCCCGTGAGTTTCCACAGTTTCCGAAATTTAGCCGCGATGGATTGACAACCACCCCCGCTTCAACACTTCGGGAAATGATCGAGGGCACGATCTTTTCTGTTTCCACGGATGAAACGCGTTACAGTTTGAATGGAGTTTATGTTGAGCAGGGGGAGGCCGGTAACGTTCGTTTAGTAGCTACCGACGGTCACCGGCTGGCTTTTGACGAGAGAAACCTCGGCTCGTTCGGGCTGGTAAAAGGTGTGATTTTGCCCAGGAAGGGGTTAGCGGAACTTAAGAAGCTTCTGGAAAGCGGCGATGATGGGGTCGTTTCTATCGGCTTTCGGGAGAACATGGGTCTTGTCATGAAAGACAGGGTCGAATTGTTCATGCGGCTCATCGATGGCGATTTCCCGGATTACACGAAAGTGATCCCGAAAGGGAATCAGAATATTGCTCGTATCGAGCACGATGAATTTTTGCAAGCTCTACGGCGGGTTTCGATTATTTCAAGTGAACGTTACAAGGGCATCAAAATGGAATTCAAGGAGGATAAGCTTTCCATCTCAGCGAACAATCCGGATCTCGGCGAGGCGACCGAAGAAGTAGAGATGGAGTATAAAGGAAAACCGATCAGTATAGGCTTTAATGCTCGTTATCTGATTGACGTGCTGCATGTGCTCGGCACTGATGGCGAGGTGCAAATCGAGCTAAAAGACGAACTCAGCCCGAGCTTGGTGAAGAAGGGCGGCAAAGAAGGCTACCTTTACGTCCTCATGCCGATGCGTTTGTAATGTTTGTGATACTCTAACTTGGGTGCGTGCGAAATCAGCTCCGGTACTTTTCGTCTAACTGGTACTTTTCTTCTAAACCCACAATCCTGTTAAATTCATCGAAGGGCATCAAGCGGTCCAAAATATCAACCGTTGTTCCGTCCCGACGAAGCGTCGTATAAACCTCACTTAGCGACTTTGCTACCGAATAAAGCGGCGCCAGCGGCCAAACGACCAGATCGAAGCCCAGATCACGAAGTTCCTGTGGTCCCATCAAAGGAGTGACACCCCGTTCTAGCATATTGGCTACTAATGGTCCCGGCACACAGCGCGCAATCTCGAGCATCTCTTCTTTTGTTTCCGGAGCCTCAATAAACACCGCATCGGCTCCGGCCTTCTTGAATGCAATGCCGCGGGTGATCGCCTCATTCAAACCTAAAGCTTGTCGCGCGTCGGTGCGCGCAACGATGAAGAAGTCGCGGGTCCTTTTGGCGTCTATGGCAGCCTGCAATTTTTTTAATTGTTCTTCGAGTGGAATGACCTGCTTGCCTTTCATGTGCCCACATCGCTTGGGCCACACCTGATCTTCTAAAAACATGCCAGCAGCGCCAATTCTGATCAATTCATCGACGGTTCTTATAACGTTGATCGCGTTGCCGTAGCCGGTGTCGGCATCGACGATCACTGGCAAATCGGTTACCGAACAAATACGCTGAGCTGCCGACAACATTTCCGTTTGGGTTAGAATACCGAAATCAGGCTCCCCGAGCATCGTTGCGGCAAGGCTATAACCGCTTATAAAGATAACTTCGAAACCTGTCTTAGTGGCGATCCGTGCGCTCAGCGCATCGTAGACTCCAGGCATAACCAACTGGCCGCTTTTTTTCAATGATCGCCGAATCATTTCCGCTTTTTCCATAGGAAACCCCTAAGCCGGATTTATGAACAGCTGATCGGGCACGTGCTTCGGTGAACGAATCGGTGGGAAGTTAACTCAGCGCCGCGGCCCGCCGCGGCCAAAACCGCGCTGCTGTCTTCCAGGCTCGGGCTTAGGTGCGGCGCGCAATAGCCTGGCAGATTTTAAGCCTAAAATATCAGCGCCGTAGCGTGATTGATCCAGGTGATCATAGCGAGCCTTGATCTTCTGACGGATCTGATTGCGCCTGGTCATATCTCGGAGAGCAGCTTTGAGATCTTCGAGATCGAGCGAGACAACGGCGTCATGACCACGCGCTGTAAAATGCAGCGTAAATCGTGATCCTTCGCCCTCACGCGCGCTGTAATCCATTTTTTTATCGATCGTACGAATGATTTCGCGAAGTAAAGCTTCTTCTTCTTGATGAACGCCTTTTCCAAACATAATGATGTCCTCCCTGGCAAATAGAGAATGCCCCCTGAGCTACTTAATGGGATGAGAACGATAAGCACCCATCTGCCAATTACCGCCAGGTTGTGAAAATCTACGCTAAACTACAGGCAAGATCAATCACCATTAGAAGGTTCCCGCGTAGGATTCAGAACGACTCAGGTGAGGCCGCGGGTCGACTTCGTAGGTCTGAAGATAGGGCATTTGTTTGAACGGGAATAGCATGATTTCGGCAATGCTGTCGCTTGAATGATTGTTTCAGCACGAATTTTTCAGCACCCCGGGTGCTTGTCTCAGTGCCCCAAGATAAAAACGCCATGGCATAACCTTGGCGCAGCAAGGCGCGCGTTAGGGATGCGCTCGATCCCGCCGACCTCTATGACAATGGTCGTTCCGTAAGAATTAGGAATGATCGGTGATATTGACGAATAATTCGTCAAGCGTCATTTTGCGGCCGAGCAGGCCTTGCTCTTGAGAATATTGCATCAATGTTTCCAGAGTCTTGCGATTGGTCTCGCCGAGTCCGTAAACCCAGGGATCTTTGCCGAGAGTATCTTCCTGTTCTTCCAAGAAATGACGAAACCAGGCTAATGGAACGATTCTCGGATTTTCCAGTCGCTTGTATGCGGCAATTTTGGATTCTTCGAATGCCTGCATCAGGTTAATCGGCACCCACGGATACTTATCGATGACTTCTTGCTTGATGGCCGTAGTGTGCATGATCGGAAAAATGCCCGTACGCTTGAAATAATCCATTTCGAGATCCCGGTAATTCGGAAAAAGACGGGTAACTCGCGAATCTTTTTCCAAAATCGGTTTAATCAGTTCAGGATGAACCAAAGCGTCCAATTCGCCATCGACTAGCATTTGTTCAACATGTTTTCCTGAAGCTATCCGTTCGAGGCGCAAATCCGCGGGCGCGCTCCATTCGACTTCTTCATCGTCTTGCTTGAACCAGTGGATCTGCTTATGCGGGACCTTATGCTCGTGCTCCAAAATGCCACGAATCCATAGATTTGCTGTAGCTTGAAAATTGCGCAGGCCTACCTTCTTGCCGATCAAGTCCGTCGGCTTGGCGATAGCTTTGCCAGTATTGAGGAAGATGAAGCTATGACGGAAGCGACGGTGAAGAAAAACCGGTATCGCATTAAACGGCAGGCCAACATACTTGGCCATGAGATAATTGGACATCGACAGTTCGGCGATATCGAACTCGCGATTGCGAACCATGCGCCAGTGGCGGATGTCCGAGGTCATATCGGTTAATACTGTTAGTTCAATTCCGTCCGGCTTAACGCTGCCTTCCTTGAGAGCGCGGACGCTTTCATAGTCCCCGCAAGCCAACGTGAGGTGTACCTTTCTACTCATGAGGCCTATCTAGCACGGTTCACAGGCATTGCCAACGGAATGGAATTGACTCTCTTATACGTCTTTGGTATTACGCATGGGCCGACATCATGAGATCGGAGTTTGTCGATGAAAAAATGGCAGATCAATTCAGTTTTGCTGGGCATGTCTCTTTTTCTAGCCGTTCCGGCACTGGCCCAGAACCCGGTCCGTATCAACTGGACGGCGGTAACCGGCGCGCAAAGCGGCATGTTCATGGCGCACCAGGAAGGATTATTCAAAAAACACGGAGCTGACGTCGAGTTGATTCATATTCCTTCGAGCTCGCGTGGTATCCAGGCGATACTGGCAGGTGAAATATCTTTCTCATTCATGGACGGCGTCAACGCGGCGCAGGCCAATTTGAAAGGAGCAAACCTGGCCCTGGTTGCGGGAGCGACCAACCGGCAGGTCTTTTCCCTGATGGGCAAACCGGAATTCAAGCGTATCGCTGATTTGAAAGGAAAAAAGATCGGCATTACCCGGGTGGGTTCCTCCACGCATACTTCAGCGCTCTTCGCGCTCGCCTCCGCGGGCTTGAGGACTAACGATTACCAGTTGTTGCCGCTACTTGAAGTGCCGAATATCTATACCGCTCTCGCGGCCGGCCAAATTGACGCCGGAGTCATGTCGCCACCGACAAACGCGCGAGCGAAGCGGTCCGGATTCGTCGAGTTAATGAATGTCGCCAAAGAAGGACCCGAGTTCGTTTCGGTAGCGGTGGGAACGAGCCGTTCATATATCAAGGCCAACGAAGAGATCGTGCGCCGAGTGGTGCGGGCGTACGCTGAAGGTGTTCAGTTATTTAAAAATAACAAACCGGCGGCACTGAAAATGATTCAAAAACAGCTTAAGGTGAGTGATCCTGAAATCCAGGAAGATACGTACAGTCAATTTCGCGAATATCTAGAATATCCCCCCTACGTAAGCCGCAAAGGCATGGAAGCAGTACTAGCTGAACTGGCTGACAAAGAACCTGGGGCTAAGAACATGAAGTCGGAAGACCTTATGGATATGCGCTTTGTCGCCGAACTGGACAAGAAAGCCGGCGGAAAGTAGCGCTTCCTAAAAGTCCCCGCAGAACTCTGTGTATCGAACGCCTGAGTCCTTTAGTCGGAATGCGGTATCGAGGCTGAGATTTTTACCGCAGCAATGTTTACGTGGATTTGCGGAATTTCTTGGCCCGACGTACAAAGTAATCCCACATTGAACCGAGACGATGTGGCGTGTAGATCTGCTCGTATTTAATCGCTGATTCTTCGTCGCTGGTCCATGACGGATCGCCTGAAGCTGTCGCCATAAGCTGGATACGTGCTGCTTTCTCGAGGAAAATGGCATGGAGCGTCGCCACTTCAATACTTTCGCCGACGACGGTGGAGCCATGATTCTTCATCAATAGGCCGCGACACTTGCCCAGGCTCTTGGCTACCTCTACCCCAAGTTCCGGGGTTCGAATCAGAGCGGTCGTGAGATCGAACAGCGGCAGCCCTTCATAAAATATGTTGCCCTCATGACTGATCGGACGAAGCGGCTGACGCAGCGAACCGAGGGCAATAGCATGCGGTGGATGGGAGTGCACGACGCATTGGACGTCCGGTCTTGCCTTAAAGATTTCAGTGTGGATGAATACCTCGGAATGACGCTCGTACTTGCCGCCGACTTTGTTGCCATCCAAATCAACTTCAATAACGTGTTCCGGTCGAATT